>JAYEJR010000100.1:0-10901 GCA_034660715.1 Campylobacterota bacterium
CTTGAGAAGCTATATAGACTATAGGAAGGTGGCTACTGTCATTTTATGGTCTGTCTAAAATGCGACTAATTTCTGTCTTACTTGGACTGAGATATCATAACGAGTATAGTAAAAATGACTGGACAGACTTACTTTAAATTTTCTTAATATTTTTTAGCTTTTAACTCTATTTGTCCAATAATTTGGATTTCTATGATGATGAGCAATAGCAATAATTAAAATACAATCTTTTTCTATAGAATAGAGCACATTGTATGGAAATTTATGCATTATACATCTTCGTATGCTAGGTTTTATCTCAGTCCATGCAGTTGGAAACATAGATACTCTTTTTATGGTTGATTTAGCGATATTTTTAAAAGTACCTCCTAAACCTTGTAGTTGTAACTCATAAAAATCTACAGCGTCATCTAGCTCATATTTTGCTTCTGGTAAGAACTCAATTCTCATTAATTGAAAACTTCCTCAAAAGGGATAGTTTGTACTTTGTTGTTTCTATAGTTTTGAAGTCTTTTTTCTGCTTCGTCAGCCCAAACATTATCAACACTCTCATCCGGTATATCTAAGCTTTTCAATAAACTTTCTACAACAATATATCTTTCTTGAGGGTTTAGCTGTAGGGCTTCTTGTAGTATCTGTGCATTACTCATAAAATATCCTCATTATTTATATACACTATTATAGCAAAATAAAATTACTGAAAGATTTTATGATAGTTTACTCATGGGTAAACTAATTTTAATCTCTTTGAAAAACTCACAAATATCAACTTCAAGTACAAAAGCAATTCTCAAAAGATGTTCAATGTTAAAGTGATGTTTCTTGTGGCTGATTTCAGCACAGGAAACTATGCTTACGGATTTGTGACCAATCCGATGAGATAGTTCAAGTTGAGATATATTTTTGCTTTCTCTAATTCTTTTGACATTAGCACCGATTAGTTTGTGAGAGTTCTCAATGTACTCTTGTGAAATTTCATCAATATTTACCAAAAAAACATACCTTTATTAACTTACTATTAGAAGTTGGTAGTTATTTGGTTATAATTCTTTGAGCAACTTGATATAACAAGTTAAATATACATTAGGAGAAAGGAATGGGAAGGTACGGTTCGCAAAGCAGTCAGAGCAATGCAAAATTTAGTGGTGTATTGAAGTGTAAAAGTTGTAGTAACACAATTAGTATTCACAAAGGTACATTTGTGCCACCATGTAATTGTGGTGGTACAAATTGGGAATATCAAGCTGTAACTCAAAGATAGTAGGAAGATATGGGTTTCTTTGATGTACTAGGAAAAATTGTTGGTAGTGCTGTTAATCATCTTGAAAAAGAGGCTAGTAAACCTGAAAATATTGCTAAATTTGAAGCTAAAAATGAAGTAAATAGATTAAAAGGTCTAAGCTCAGAAGAACGAATAGTTGAAGCTAACAATCGTAAAGATAGGCTTAAAACTAATAATTACGGACATGGAGTAGATGCTCGTATTAATAGGGATATTGACAAAAAGCTTGATAAAGCATATTCAAATAAGAAATAACAAAAGGAAAGTGATTTGTTTAAAAATCGTAATTTAGTTAAGGTGAGTTTAGTTTCAGTCGCTATTACTGTGATATTTTCAGCATGTAGCAGTGGCTCTAGTGAAGTTGGATTCAAGGGGATGAATTTAGGAGCTAATGCAGATGAAGTATGTACTATTGTTAAGCAATTTGCAGATGATAATCATGCAAAATATTTCAAAGATAATAAAGGGTGTAGGGCAGATTTAAAGCTCAACGGCGTTTTTTATCAGTCTGGTTGGCTTACTGCAAATTTTAACCAAGATAATGTTATTAATAAAGTTCGTATTGGCTCTAATTGGAGTGATATACTTTTTAATGCTAAAGACTTGTCAGCTAAAAATTTTGCACAAGCTTTGGTTGATAGTAAAGATTGGATTGATGAGTTAAAAGCAACTAAAAATCCTGCAAAAGACTATTACAGTAATGTTTCTAATATGTATGGCTTTACTGATGTAGAAAATGGTTGGAAAATTGATGTATCAGGCAAATATATAGAACTTAAAAGTATTTCAAAGGGTTCATTTTAGCTTAATGATTTAATGAAGAGATAGCTATAGAGCTATTTCCCATACAAATATTTTAAAATATCAGCAAATAAAAAACTTACTGGGAAGCATATCAATGGTATCTCATGAGCATATATTATTGATTTAGAATCATTGTGATTCAATTCAAAAATAAGGTATGCTATGACTAAAGTAGATTTATTTTGTGGATAGGACGGAGTCTACTACTAGACTCCATGAAAAATGGTGTGATAAGCATTTTAAGTATCTCAAAAAATGCTTTATAACAAAAAGAAGCTATTTTGAAGGTAGCTTTGAGAGTATAAAAGTTATTAAAAATCATATCATCGTAAATGGTACATCATTTACTGAGACACACATAAAAATCATTATTATTGACTATTATTGCAAAGATACAAATAATTATTATACTTGTTTTGGCGATGTGGTTTTTATGTTTTTAACCGAGCTTGTAGAGGGTGATGTAGATATTTTCAGAGCAATAGAGAGTGAGTGATAGCCCACCAAAGGCTATCACTCTTTTATTAACTTCTGCACCAACTCCCTCATAATCCAACTAACCGACTTATCTCTCCTAAGAGAGAACATCTTTAAATCATGAGCCTCTTGCTCTGTAAGATAAAATGACATTCTAACCTTAGTATTAGCCTTACGAGGTCTACCACCTATTGAGTTTTCTATCTCACTAAATAATGTTTGCGATAATTTCATTTCTAGCTCCTGTTAAGTAATTTATTTCATTATAGAGTTGTTGATGTATCTCTTTTGTTTTAGAGAGTTGATACTCTCCCTTAGCATGGTTGATATTTTTAAACCATTCAATACCGTCTCTAGCCACTCTCTCAAACAGAGTAGTAGTTCTAACACCAAGAACTATAGGGTTATTAAGAGCTTCACAGAGTCTCTTATAAGCATAATCATATTTTTTCTCTTTAGTGTAGTTATTGATAACTATAATAATATTCTCAGTATGTTGTAAAATGAATCTATAAGCCTCTATAGTAGCCTCTAAGCTTCTCTCATCTGTAAATGTAGGAATTACTACACCATCACAGATTTTTGCACCGTGAGTAACTTTAGGATCTATTGAGTCATACATTGCACCAAAGTCAAATATAACCTCCTTTAAATGTGTTAACTTCTGAGGTATACGCTTCTTCTTTGCTTGTATCTCATGATACTCATAGAGTTGAGACTCATCTATATTAGATGTAACATCGTTAGTTACATAGGCATAACTTTTTTCTATTGCATGGTTGAGAGATAGGCTTGTTTTTCCTACTCCACCCTTTAGACTAAAATACATAATTCGCATGGGATTTCCTTTATATTTCTAAGATTAATTGAATAAATAATAAAAAATTATTTATTCAATTGTTTATAAAAATAGACCCTAAATAGTACTATTGAAGCACCACTAAATAACCGTATCAACTCCCTCTCTCAAACAGATATTATTTATTTAGTACTGATTGTTATCAGTTAATTCAAAGATAAAGGTAAGGAGATTTCTATGGTCCCAGCGATACCAGCAATATGTAAATGCGTAGTAGTTCTAGCTACTGGCATAACAGGAGTAATTATTAGTGCTTCACAATCAAAAGGAGATGACAATGCCCCTTCTAACAAGTAAGGATATTGAACAGCTACCTACTTTATACTCAAGCGAAAATGAAAAAGACCCACTATGCCATATCAAGCTTTTTACTCCTGATAGTAGCTTCACATGGTTCATCATAGAGGTTGATGATAAAGATAGAGTCACTTGCTTTGGTTATGTAGTTGGATTAGAGAGTGAGCTAGGTTACTTCAATTTAGATGAGATAGAGAGAGTAAGAGGACCACTAGGTTTAAAAGTGGAGAGAGACAGAGGTTTTACACCTACAAGATTATCAGAGCTTAAAAAATGAAGGAGTTACTAAAATTAGCCAACGATGATTATCAAAAGAGAGGCAAGAGCTATCCTAAATCGAATATACCAGATAGTATAGCTGTATCCATCGGCAAGGGTAACACTACTATAGAGTTTAACTTTAAAAATACAAGTGATAGTGATACTCTATCTTGGTATGAAAAATCATCAGAGTATAAAGCTATCAGCCGATACTCCAAAGGTTATGAGATAGAGGTTACAACATCTCAAGATGGAGATTATGAAGATGATTGGATACAACTCACAGTATCGCTTACAAAGAAACCACCTCAAAAACAATCCTCCACTACCAAAAAAGCTCAAACACAAGAGAGTGATGATATATGCTACACCTACTGCTACATTTTAAGTACACAAGAACAGAGAAAAGCGATTGACCTCACAAAGCATAAATCCAAATTAGAAGCGATTATAAAGGGCTTCTTTGGAGAGAGATTAATATCTGTAGTGTTTGATAAAGAGAGTTACACCTTGAGTCTCAAAGATGAATATGAGGTTGCCGATAAGCGAAGATTAGGAAGAGTAATTAGTGATAAGAGTGACTTAAAGCAGTATGTACGAAGAATACTCTACAACAATAATCAAGATAGTAGTGGTCAGTTATTTAGATTAAAAAAGATAGCAAGTGTTGTGAGTTCTTTAGTAAAAGGGGATGAAAAATGATAGAAGAGTGGAATTTAAAAGAGTTTATCTCCAATTTTCAAGAGACTCATAGAGAGAGTGATATTGGAGATAATATAGCAATATTTTACAGTGAGAGTAAAAATGCTATAAAAATTAATGGTACGGCTGAGAAACTGTTGAACTACTTCAAGGGTAGTGTCTGTATTTATGATATTGATGAGAGTCTTGATACTAATAGTTTAGATGTTGAGATGATATCTATAGAGGAGTACAGTGACAGTCCTTATAGTATCTACATTGATGAAAACGGATTAGTAGATAGTTACGAGTTTGAGGAGATAGATACAATTGAATTTGGAGGTTATCTACTAAAAATTGAAGATAAGCATGTGTTAACTTACTCAAGGGTTTAGATTACAAAGGTGAAGTGTAATAAATTTGATGAGCATATTTACGATTAAGTAGCATTAATGATAACTCCTCTCAAAATAAAAGCTATATGAAGATTGATTTTATAGAGTGGTGGGAAATACTGCATTGGGGAGTAGGGGTAGTTAGAAATTTTTTATGGTGCTATTGAAGCACTATAGAGGTACTACTCTCACTTAAAAAATATGTTCATTTTTCATTAGAGGGAGTCAATTACTTATTTCAGAGGTCTATTTTTCATAATAGAGTTAAAAATATTATGAAAAATGATAACTTTTAAGATGGAAATCGTGAGAATTATTGATTTTTTAGCTTACATTGAAGACTATAAACAGACTATTTTTTTGATAATTTCAGATAAATCTCTAAAAAGTGCTATTTATTCAAAAAGAATTTCAAAAATATCAAAAGAATTTTATCATGAGGTTTTAGACAAAAATATCAAGATAATTTAGGTGTTTTAGCATGTAAAATTTAGCAACTATTTTAGCAACTGATTTGGACAATAATTTTAGCAACTATTTTTCAAAAACGGCTGTTGTTTTTCTTGGACAAGGTAAGAACTTTTATGACGAGTCAAAAAAATTAGCACCCGTTTTTGATTTTTAGACCTGCTTAAATAGTTGCTGAATTACCTGCTGAAATTGGGTGTAAAAAGATGTAAAAATTCACATAAAATCTCTATAGGTGTAAAAATAATAAAAAGTTATAAATATCTGAAAATTCCCTATTTTAAGGAACTGTTAGGGGTTTTGAATCAACTAAATTTAAGATTGGTCCTCGTATAATTTTACAACCCTTAATAATTAATCCGACCCAATAATCCTAAGAGAATTATTGTAATTAAGGTAAGAATAAATCTTCATTTTTAGTTTTAATCAACAGTTTTTACTGATAATAAAAATTAGAAAAATACTCAAATATAAAGCAGTGCCAAATTTTGGCGAAGTAGCTTGATTATTTAGGTGAAAGAGAGATGTTCTTTGGTCATAAAAAAGGTTTTCCAATGGAAAATACAGAAAAACGAGATCCTATTGTTATAGGGGGAACTAGAACACCGGAGTTAGCAAAATTATTGCTCACACATTGGAGTCCAAATGACTCTTCAATCATTTATCCTAAGTTGAGAATATTCGACTCTGCTAATACTATAAAAATGAAAGTGGAGGACATTCTTGATATTGGCAGTTTATTAAAATCTCGTAAAAAGGTTTCATATAAAATTCAAGAGTTTAGTAATAGAAAAGAGGATTGTAATATAGAGGGTAAGCCTGCAATTGTAGTTACATTTGTTGATGGTAAAGATAATATTACAATGGATGTTATGCATGGTCATAGTGGGAAGCCCTTTGATAAGGATGATATTTTTCATCGTTATGAGCTTTTATGCAAGAGAGAAATGTTTGAGAAGTATTATGATGTTTTATCTAATAACTCTCGTGTTGAAGAGGACCTCAAGCGGTTGTCACAAAATAAAAAAGTTTTGGAGTTTTAGTCATGGGTAAAGTAGAGATTAATTTTTCTACCACTTTTCCCAATGAAGATAGTACACAGGTAGTAGCAACCGGTTCAAAAGTGCTATTACTGAGTTTGGATACTGAGTATCAAAGCAATTATACCAAAAATGGTAATCTTTGCCTCAGTTATCAATATGATGTTGTTGATTTAAAGAGAGGAAAGTGTGGTAGAGGTATCTACTATGTAGATTGGAGAGGAGACGAGAGATTAACATTTTTAGAAGTAGTTGAAAACTCTCTAAGTACAGTAGGCATGAGCCTAACTGGACTTAGAGGCTATACAGTTATTGTTATAGCTCATTTCTTTGTTGCTGAGCTTTTAATGCTTAAAGATAGAGAGAAACTAAAACCTTATTTGGATTTTATTAGAAAGACCGTTATCACTAATGGTAGCTCTACAATCCCTATAAGGGGTTATGTAAATCGTAACAAAGTTGAGTTTGATGTGATGATTAAGGACACTATGTTATTGGTCCCTGAAACTCATAAAGCTTTGAAAAAAGCCTCAAAACTTGTAGATAAAGAGTTTGCTAAACTAGATTTAAAAACTAGTGAATTAGAAAATATGTTAACCCTTATGCAAGAATCTCCTAAGAGATACGAAGTGTATGCGTTAAGAGATACTGCGGTAACACTTAACTTGTTCATTAAATTACAAATAATTCTTAATAGGATTAATAAAACAAAAAGTGAAATATACTCAACATTGAGTAGTGCTTCAGTTAAAAGCTTTAGAACTACCTTTAGAAATGAGTATGGATTTGAGGAGTTTAAAAATGTATTTAGACCTGATAACCGGCATTTATCAGCATAGTGAACCCTTTGATGAGGATTGCAAAGATTTAGTTTTCAAGCAGAGTATTGATATAGCCTCTCGTAGTTATATGGGTGGTTTAAATACTTCAGTTTTCATTGGAGAACACAAGGGTTTACTCTTAGATATTGACTTATCATCCTGTTATCCCACTATCTTGAATATGATACGCAACTTAGATTTTAAGAGTTGCGGAGGTATTGAAGAGTTTCGAGATGAGCTTGAAAGATATGATGGAGCAAGTTTACCTATTGCTATGGCAGAGGTAACATTTACCTTTCCAACAAGTTGTAAACATCCCTCATTGCCGACTAAGACAAATGATGGGTTGTTTTATGTCTATAATGGGCGAACTACGGCAACTCTACCTGAGATACACTTAGCTATACAACAAGGTGCAGAAATTAGATTTATAGATGCAATTGTCATGAGTGTAGATAATGGAACATTGAAAAAAATGATGGGCTTAGAGTGGACTTGTAATAAGCGTACTTTAACCCTAAAAGACTATCAATATCATCTCAATGCGTTATGTAGTAATCAAGAGGGCTTTACATTTCGTAGGTTTTTAACAGATAAAATTTTAGCAAGAACGGAAGCTAAGAAAAATGGTGATGAGCTTTTACAGCAGTTACTAAAAAACTATGTAAATGGGCTTTATGGAAAGACAGCTCAAGGTATCAATAAAAAATCTACTTATGTTGTAGGCAAGGGTATTAGTGAGCCTCTGCCAGCCTCTGCAATTACTAGTCCTTATATCGCTAGTATGGTCACAGGGACAGTAAGAGCTGCTTTATCTTGCATAATGGATGCCATTTCAAAGTTGGATGGTTATAAATTAATATCAGCAACTACTGATGGTGTTTTATACTCTTTACCGCCTTGGAGAGAGCCGAAGTTTGAAACGAAGGCTTCTCTCCAAGATTATAGAGGGGATGTCACAAAATCATTTGATGATCTCTTTGTTGCATTAATGGATGAAAAAGATGTTTCACCATTCGCTGATGTTGATCCTCTTTTATACTCTAAATTACTTGAGTACCCAACTATTAGACTTATTCAATCATCAAGAAAAGTGTGGGGTTATGATGAGTTTTTAGAGATAAAGCATATCTGTAGTGAAGTGCTTAATATTAAGACTAGAGGTCAGGTTGGACACTATGAGTTTAATGGTCGTAAGTATCCTACAGTATTAGCAAAGGCTGGTCATAAAATTAATGGCGATAAAGAGGCTCAAGCTAAGCAGATGAGAAAGTGGTTTTATGAAGAAAATATTGCATATAACGAGGTAAGTTCACTAGCTTCCTTAAGAGATATTTTTGATGAGAGGAAAAGTGTTAATGATTTAGTATCTGTTAAATCTAAAGTGAAAGTGAATACAGATTATGATTATAAATGTATGCCTCTAAGTAGTGGGGAAAGTGATACAAGGGCTTTTATAGATATTCATGAGGCTAAAAAGTATCGTGCTTGTGCGAAGAATATTAGAGCTGAAGGGGTAAAATCTACAGCTTATAATGTTCAAAATGCTGTTAAGTTATCCCTCAGTAGGGTTAAGAAAAGCGGTGGTGCTAGAGTGTTTGTTATTAGACACTTTTTAAGAGCTTTGATTCAAGGTGCTTTACCTATTAATCTTGATGGGGTTAGTTACTCAGATATAGCGAAGAAATTAACTATATTCGGTGTAAGTGTTAGTAAGATAAAAGACGCAAAACGAAGTACTTTTGTGTCAAATGTAGTTTTAGATACACCACAAAATAGAAGCCTTATTAAAAAGCTTTTAAAAGAGTTTGGTAAGGAAGATAGATACAAGCAGGTGCTAGACATCTTGCTGGATAAGTTTGTTAGTTATTAGTGAGCTGAAATATGCTTTATAAATGATACAGAGGTACTTTTACTTCTGTATCCACAGTTAATAATAGGAGAGTATTATGGAACTAAGAGAAATTATTAAATCGGTAAAAATTATTGAAAATAGAACGATAGGGCTTGATTATCGAGTACACAAGGGTGTTAATCTACCAAAAGGTAAACTAGATAATCGTTTTAGATTTTCTACAGGAATTGCTCATAGCATTCTTGCAGTAAAAACATTAAACAAAGACGGGATGAAGAAGGCATTTGAGAAAGCTTATGAGCATTATTTATCATTAATGGATACTGTTGAGAGTAAAGAGTATATCTTATTTGAAGATATAGCATATTTAGCTCTTGCAGAGGCAGAAGCGGATCGTAGAAATGATGATGGAACGAAAGACTACTTGAGTATCCTTGTTAATGATGTTTTACCTACTTTTGGGAAGATGTCAATAAAAGATATCAAAGTTAAAATAATAAAAGCTTGGCAATTAGATATGGGTCAAAAGGGTATCTCTCAAAGTAGATTTAATAAGTACTTTTATGTTTTAAAAAGAGTGCTTGATTATGCTGTAGAGAATGAGTATATTGACTCTAGTCCCGTTCTCTTAGTAAAGAGAACATCAAAGTTGTTTAAAAAATCTAAATCAAATAATTTAGAGTATTTTTCAAAAGAGGAGATGAGACTTATTTTAGATGATAATTGCGAAGATTGTAGTAATAGAGAAAAAGAGAAACATTCATTTATTAATACTTACATGCATGTAGCTTTTTTAACAGGGATGAGAGTTGGAGAAATATCTTCCTTAAAAATATCATCGATTTGTTTTGAGAGTAACCTAATAACTGTGAGTACATCTGTTAGAAAAGGGGTAGTTGGAGTAACAAAAACAGACTCAGTCCGTACTATACCGATGGTTGATGAATTAGCAACTGCATTGAAAAAATATATAGGTGACTCAAAGAGAGAATATCTCTTTAGAAATCCTCGTACAGGAAAGATTTATTGTGATACAAGAAGTATAGTAGACACTTATTATAAACCTATGTTAAAGAGGCTTGGATTACCTTACAGGATACTCTATTCGGCAAGACATACTTTTTCTAGTATATCTATGGAGAGTGGTGTTGCATTATCAACTATCTCAAGATGTTTAGGTCACCAATCGACTGAAATTACATCTCGTTACTATATCAAGCACTCTCGTTCAAATAAAGATTTGATGAAAGCTCAACTAGAGAGTTTATCAGCATAAATCATCGGCATATTAGCCGGTGATACTCTTCAAACTATAATCTACTTGCAAATTATTTTTTTCATCAAAATTCATTTCAATAGATGAAAATGACTCAAAACTGGTCAGATTTTAGACTCATGATAAATTACAACTCTGTTCAAACATCGTCAAGCCTTATATTACAAGGGATTGACTCGCCGGTTACTATATTTGGCGAGAGTAACTTTCGTTTAAAAAAGGCTGATTTTATCATGCGACAAAAATGCGACCAATTTCGTCATAAAACGACATCATCCGATATAGTAGACCGGTGTATTTGAGAAGATATTAGCTTTATGAATATAAGTTTTAGTTATTGATTAAGTGCTGTAAAGTAAGTGTTTTAGGGGTTTGTAAAGAAAAA
>JAYEJR010000101.1:0-10835 GCA_034660715.1 Campylobacterota bacterium
GCACCTAGAAGCATATAGAGTATGCCTTTATCTATTGTTTTTAACAAACACTATCCTAGTATTATATTTTTTGTACAAACCATATAAACTCCGATGAAGCAGTTAAAATGCCATCGATATCTTTTACATCGACACTTACCAGAAGGGTTGCTCGGCCCTTTTTAGTAAACTGGGTCTTGAACTTTTCTATATCTTCATCACTACAACTTGCAAACGCCACTATACTTTTTTGAGCAGGTTTTTTATACTTTATCTTAGACTCTCTAAGCATCGGAACTACCTTGCCAACAAGTTGGGGAAACAGCTCTTGAAGAAAAAGACCACTCTGTGTTTCAGCTAGAGTAAACTGAGCCGAAGCATGAATGGACTCGATATGGTTGAGTACATCTTTTTTGAAGGCTAATGATACATCATTATCACTTTGTTCTATGCCAACTAGTTTTACAAACTCTATGTCATGAGCTCTCATTAAGCTTCCTTTTTCAAAAAGACTTCTATCATCTTGCTCTTAGCGATAAATGAAGTTACATAACTTAAGATATCTAAAAAATCCTTATCGCTAAACCCTACTTCTCTTAACTCTACTAAGTCGCTTAGTCCAAACTCCTCTGTCTCGTAAAGGGATTTGAGAACTTTCTGCATAAGTAACTTCTGTTTCTCATCTACATCCAGTTCTTCTTTTTCAACTATAGCTCTGTTAAACGCCACACAGTAAGTTCTACACTCCTTTTTTGCTATAGCTAAACGCAAGTGTGGCAAAAGGTTTTTATCTATGCTCTTGTGAGTTGCCATTTTCTGGTTATAAGTAGCGAACTCCTTCATAGCTTCTATATCTAAACTTGCAAACAACTCAAAGTGAGCAGGAACAAACCCAAGTGAGTGTTCTATCATTTTGTAGAGAATTTTTAACTCTCCAGTTGCATCTTCTTTTTTGAAGATTGTTCAGGGCTAAGAGAGAGTGCACCCCAAACACTTTGAATGATGTGATCGGCTAAAGTGTCACTCTCTATGTTGCTTTTACTAAGAAAAAACTCTAGTTTAGCTTTTATCTTTTGATAGATGGCGTTTATGTAGACAAGTTTAAACACTGCATCTAGGATTTTTTCTCTTGTTGGTTGTGTTTGATTCATACACACTCCTTCTTATTTACAAATGCCATCGCCTTGGCGTTTACATAAGCTAGCAAGTGCCACTGTCTTTGCGGGGCTATTAGGTTTAGGTTTGTAGGGTTTGAACTTCTTGATAGTGCTACATAAAACTGTGAAGGTGCGAAGATCTCATTTGTTTCTATAATGAGGTCTTCTATACTCATCCCTTGTGATTTATGTATGGTTATGGCAAACGCCAGTTTTATCGGGAACTGATAAACGCTAAAGAGGTTCTCTTCTACCATCTCTTTTTTACCCTCTATAGTTTTCTCTTTCCACATCGATTTACTTTGAGCAACTGCTTCGAGTTTTACAACTTTTCCATCACTCTTTTGAACAAAGACATTACTCGCATCTATGTTTACTACTTCTGCTCGCTCGCCATTAAAATAGTTCCAAGAGTTTCTTGTAAAAAGAACAGGAGAACCAACTTTTAACTCTAAGTTTTTATCTATTCGTGCATCATTCATAAAGCGTTCTATCTCACTCTCATTTGTAGAAGTCAAATGTTTGATAACTTGAGCCTCTTTTACAAAAAGTTCATTGTCTATATGTTCTAACTGCATTTTATTATGTTGTGCCGCTGAGATATTTTTTCCAAACAAAAATGTAAACCTGCTTAAGTCCTCAGGAAGTGGTTTTATATACTCGTTGAGTCCATTGTGAACACTCTCATCAACAAATCCAAAACGGACATTGTGTAAAAGTTCTATAAACGCCACATCATCCGTTCTATATATATGAGTTAATTCTATCTTCTCAAACACAAAACTTTCCCAAGCTTCAGACTCAAAAGCAAATTTCACTTCACCCTGTCCACGCACAACTGGGGGAAGTTGTAAGAAATCTCCAACGACTAAAAGCGTACCTGAAAACTCTGCTTGCTTTAAACGCAGACTTATCATTTCAAAAAGAGTGTCACTCACCATAGATATCTCATCTATCACTATAAGGTGCATACTAGCTATGAGTTTTTTTATCTTCTTCTTTATTTCAAACTTTCCATTTGATTGTAACTCTTCTATATCAGAAGCTATGCCAAGGTCTAAAAAGCTGTGAAGTGTTTGTCCACCGATGAGTGTTGCAGCCATCCCAGTCGAAGCAAGTTTAGCAACTTTTTTCGCTTCAGCTTCAAAATGCTCTATCACTTCACGAGTGATAGTTGTCTTTCCAACACCAGCACCACCGGTCAAGAAAACATTTTGTTTTGCGATTAGTTTATCTATTGTAACACTCAAGTAATTCATAGAAACATAATAGCAACAAGTAGTATAAAACGAGATAAATTATAGTAACATTTCATAACAATATTTGGAGATTTCATGAGTGAACGAATACTAATTGTAGAAGACAATAAAGCACTTGCAAAGTTGATAACTAAAAAGTTAGAAGCCTCACTTCAGTTTAAGGTTGATGTAGCCTACTCTCTTGCAGAGGCAAAACTCTTTATTCAAACATACAAATACTTCATCACACTGCTAGATGTGAATCTTCCTGACGCACCAAATGGTGAGATAGTTGACTATGCTATAAGTAAAAACAATCGTGTTATCGTTTTAAGTGGTAACATTGATAAAGAGTTTAGATCTGCAATGCTACAAAAACCGATCATAGACTATGTTAACAAAGGTGGTATCAACGATATCAACTACATTATTAACACAATTACAAGACTTCAAAAGAATCAAGCACATACAATTTTGGTAGTTGATGACTCTATGATTTTTAGAAAACAGATGCAAAATCTTCTAGAAAATATGTTCTATAAGGTTGTTACTGTTGCTCATGGAGAAGAAGCACTAGGTATTTTAAACACTCGCAATGATATTCATCTTGTACTTACAGATTATCATATGCCTGTCATGGATGGGCTGGAACTCACTCACGAGATAAGAAAAGAAAATGATAAAAACTCTTTAGCTATCATCGCTGTTTCCTCAAGTAAGGACAACGAAGTAAATGCCATCTTCTTAAAGACAGGAGCAAATGACTTCATAACAAAACCTTTTTCAAAAGAGGAGTTTAGTTGTCGTATAAACAACACTATAGAAGCACTTGAAAATATCCAGATAGTGACAAACCATGCAAATCGTGACTTTCTAACAGGTTTATACAACCGTAGGTACTTTTTTGACACCATGAGTGAATATGAAGAAGAGATACGTGAGAGTCCTGAGCAGTATGCAGTTGCAATGATAGACATAGACCACTTTAAAAATATCAATGACACTTATGGTCATGATGTAGGGGATAGAGTTATCGTCTCACTCTCAGAGATTCTTACAAGTTCAACGAGCCATAGAGATATCGTTGCTCGTTTTGGTGGAGAAGAGTTCTGTCTAGTTCTTAAAAATATAAATCGCTACAGTGCATTTGATATTTTGGAGAGAATACGTAAAGAGATTGAAAAGTTTTCCTTTCATGTTGAGAGGGATACTTACCTTACCTTTACTATATCTACCGGTTTAGTTATGAATACAGAAGAACCTATAGAAGAGATCATAAACCAAGCAGATATGATGCTCTACAATGCTAAGAATGACGGACGAAACAAAGTAGTTTTTGAATAAATATATTTTTTAATCAAGCTGTATTGTAGAAACTCTATTCCTACCATCACTTTTTGACTTGTAGAGTGCTATGTCAGCTTTATCTGTTAGTACCTCTATACTCATTCCCTCTTTTAATGTAGCCACACCAAAACTAGCAGTTTTATGTTTAACTATCGTAAAGATATTGTTCTCTATTTGTTTTCTTATTTTATGAGCTAAAGCAAGTGCATCGTGAAGGTTTGTATGTGGCAGAACAATCAAAAATTCTTCTCCACCCCAACGCCCTACACTATCACTACTTCTGATAGTATGTTTTAATAGCCTTGCGAACTCTATAAGAACCTTGTCTCCAACTAAATGGCCATACTCATCATTTACAACTTTAAAGTAGTCAATATCTACGAGAATAACACTACACTCTTCCTTGGAACGGTTAAATCTATAGAACTGTGTTTGTAGCATTTCATCTAAATGCATTCTATTATATATCTGTGTGAGTTGATCCGTTATAGAGAGCTTCTGAAGTAAAATCTCTTTATCTTTTAGCTCTGTTATATCATTAAGATAGCCTATAAAGTTAATTATCTCACCATCTTCATTTCGAACCACTACAGTACTATCTAAAATCCATTTTACTTTCTTATCTTTAGTTATCACTCTATATGGAGCATGTTCAAAAAAGTAGACTTTATCTGATATTGCTTTGTTTACTTCATCCATAACTTGTTGTAAATAATCAGGGTGAATACAACTAGCATAGCTCACTCTGTTACTTTTAAAATCATCAATACTATAAGCTAAAAATTTTTCTACACTTTTTGACACATGATTGACACTCCAAACATCATCATTATTCCAGTTAAATAAAACAACTTCTCCTAAATCAAAAAGTGAAAGTAGTGTATCTTGCTCTTCTTTTTGCTTATCAACCTTATCTTTTAATCTTGTAGGAATATTTGAGAAAAAATATGAAAGGGGAAATGATAATAGGATAACACCTAAAAGTATTAACATAAGTTGATAAACGATAGATGTAAGCTCACCTTTTATATGTTCATCTTTTGGCTCAATAACCATTCTAATATTTTCCCCATTATTTAAAAATATTTTTCCTGCATAAATATGCTCACTTTTGTATCTCTCTTGAGATAACATGTTTTTAAAATCATCATCATAAAAATGATTATAAATTGTTTCATTATTATTTAAATATTCATTCCAACAATGTTGATGAACTGAGTCAACCATTACATAGCCATTATCATTATAGAGATAAATATTATTAAATACATTGTCTATTAACTCCTCTAGAAAACTTTTCATAAATATGTTTATAATTAAAATCCCTTTCATCTCTTTTTCAAACTCAACAGGAGTAGCTATACGCAACACTGGTTGTATCGGTTTTACTATTTTTCCATGTTCTATGTTCAAATCAAGATTTGAGTACCAAAACTCACCCGTTTTACTTTTCACTGCCTTTTTAAAGTAATATCTACTACTTTTATCTTGCAGGTTGTTCTCTTCAACTGCATATACTGTATTTGTATCTGAGTCTCTATCAATCCGGATAACCTCTAAACCATTTGTATCTATATATCTTAATTGCATAATATTGTCTGAGGTATGTGCAATATCAAGGAACAAGGATTTCACTTGATCAATTTTAGCTGGGTTAGAGAGGTATGCTTTAAAAGTTTTTGATTTCTGGATAGCTTGAAGTTTTAAGTTAGTATTTTTTATATTTAGTTGAAACTCTTTATTCTTTTTCTCAAAGATTTCTGCTGCTTTTTCTATACTTGATGTTTTGATTTGTTTTTCATTCATCATGTAAAATATTGTCTGCCCAAAAAGTACCAAACTCAAGCCATAAAGTATAAATGTCATTAGTAGTTTAAATCTAAATGTCATATTAATCCTTATTATCTACTCTTATATAATTTTAACACTTTTTTTAAATACTTAAGCTAAAAAATATATCTATTTTACTAAAGATATCTATTTCTGTTACTGCTATGAATTTACTTGTTAATTATCAAATATTCAAATTTAGTTATAATTCATCCAATAACTTTCAAGGAAAAGAAGAAATGAAACTCTATGCACCATGGGAAAAAGCTTTTAATAGAATAGCAACCCCGTTTGAACACTTCATACATGCACAAACAACGACTGGTTTAGTTCTTATGATAATGACAATTATCGCTCTTTTACTTGCAAACACTCCTTTAACTGAACACTACATCCATTTCTTTCACACTAAGATAAATCTTTCTGTTGGTTCATGGAACCTTTCTCACACTATACATCACTGGATAAATGATGGACTTATGGCTATCTTCTTTTTTATGGTAGGTCTTGAGATCAAACGTGAAATCCTTATAGGTGAGCTTTCCAACCTTAAAGTTGCGATGCTACCAATACTTGCTGCTATTGGAGGTATGATACTTCCTGCACTGATATACCTTAGCTTTAACTATGGGCAAGAGGGTTCAAATGGCTGGGGGATTCCTATGGCTACAGATATTGCCTTTGCAATTAGTGCACTTGTTCTTTTAAACAACCGAGTTTCACCTGCTCTTGTTACCTTTCTTGTCGCATTAGCCATTGTTGATGACCTTGGAGCGGTTATAGTCATAGCCATTTTTTATACAGAGCAAATTCAATTTCTTCCACTTATATTGGCTGGAGTAAGTTTTTTAATTATGGTTGCTTTTAATCGCTTTGGTATTCATATGATTTTACCTTACTTTATAGTTGGTCTATTTATGTGGTTCTTTATGTTGGAGTCTGGTGTACATGCCACTATAGCAGGTGTTATAGCGGCTATGTCGATACCATCTAAGCCTAAACGCACTCCAAGCGATTTTACAATGCATGGTAAAAATATGCTCGATGAGTATGACAACTACCCCGTTGCAACTGATCATACAATGCATGAAAAACAAAAAGCAATCTTGTTAAATATCAAAGATGTTATCGACTCGGTTGGATCTCCATCTGCTAGATTAGAACATGACCTGCACCTTCCTGTTTCACTTATAGTTATACCTCTCTTTGCACTTGCTAATGCTGGGATAAGCATAGACTTCTCTTCTGTTGGTGATGTGATTAGTGGACCTGTCTCTTTAGGTATCATAGCTGGTCTTGTTTTAGGTAAAGTTCTTGGTATTGCTGGAGTATCTTGGATCGCCATTAAACTAGGAATTGCTAAACTTCCACAAGACTCAAGTATGAGTCAAGTCTTTGGTGTTGCATTTCTTGGTGGCATCGGTTTTACTATGAGTATATTTGTAGCTGACTTGGCGTTTTTAGGTAATGATTCGCTTATCTTTCAAGCAAAAATAGGAATCCTCACCGCCTCCCTATTTGCAGGACTTTTTGGGTACATTTGGTTACGTTACATAGCAAAAAGCCAACTTTAATACCTTTACTTCTATAATTCATTCTTAAAACGAAAATTAAAGAAGTAAAACTATGTCAATAATACCTATAAATCAAGAAAAAAAGTTTGATGCCAACACCCTTTTAGTAACAAAAACAGATCTCAAAGGTAAAATCACTTATGCTAACCGTGGCTTTAAAGATATAGTTGCTATGAGTGAAGAGGAGCTCATAAATGCTCCTCATAATATCATTCGTCATCCAGATATGCCAAAGGTTATTTTTAAATTTCTTTGGTCATACCTTCAAGATGAAAAAGAGATTCATGCTTATGTAAAGAACATCTGTTCAGATGGTTCTTACTACTGGGTATTAGCGAATGTCACACCCTCTTATCTAAATGGTAAAGTCATTGGGTACCACTCTTCAAGACGTAAACCATCAGTAGAAGCACTAGAAGTAATCATCCCCCTATATAAAAATCTTTTGCAAGCTGAAAAAAGTGGTGGCATCTATGCTAGCGAAAAAATAATAAATGATATTTTAAATGAAAAAGGAGTTAATTATGATGAATTTATCCTCTCTATCTAAAGTACACTATGCGAACTATGCACATCTTGGAGTTGTCTCTCTTGGTCTCTTAATCAGCATCGTGTTTTTTGAGTTTCATCTTGTAAATATACTCTTTGGTTTAGCAAACATTGTAATAGCACTTTATGCTTATAAACAGATAGCGGTCACCACTAGAAGTATACATAGAACATCTGATCTCATTGCACAAGCTATTCAAGATGGTAACTATGAAAATCGACAAACACATATAGAAGGCGGAGGTGAGATAGAAGAACTTGCATGGAACATCAATGACCTTTTTGATCAGCTAGAAGGTGTCTTAAGAGAGATAAATACCTCTATAGAGTATGCTGCACAAAACAAATACTTTAGACGCATCAATACAGTTGGACTTAATGATGTTTTTTCAAAAACTGGTACTCTTATCAACAAAAGTATCGATGCTATGGAGCTTGAGCATTCATCACAAGCACACAAAGGTTTTATGCATGAACTCTCACAAGTTGGTGAAAGCCTTGCAAGTAGTTTCTCAAACATTCAAACACAAATAAGTGATACAAACGAAACCCTTACAACTCTAGCACTTGAGTCTCAAGAGAGTGCTTCTCTTTCTCGTTCAAACAACGAAGTTGTTGAGACTATGAATGAAAACTTTACAAAACTCTCCGAAATAATCAATCAAAATGATGAATCAATAGAGGGCGTATCTAGTAGAACTGCAGAGATTACATCTGTTATCGACCTCATCAAAGATATAGCAGACCAAACTAACCTTCTAGCACTTAATGCGGCGATAGAAGCAGCCCGTGCAGGTGAGCATGGTCGTGGTTTTGCTGTTGTTGCAGATGAAGTTCGTAAGCTTGCAGAGAAAACTCAGAAAGCTACAAATGAGATAAGTATATCTATATCAACTCTTCAACAAGAAGCAAATGGTATGCTTGATAATTCCAAATCACTTAATGAGATAGCTCATACATCTACAGAGAGTGTTAGTACACTTTATAACTCTTTAGAGCAGTTTAACAGGACAAGTGAGTCTGTTCTCGCGTCTAGTCAGCTTATGAAAAATAAAAACTTTGTCGTGCTTGCTAAAATTGATCATATTTTATTTAAGGATGATGCTCTACAACATATACAAAACTACAAAGATAAAAAGTTCGATGATCACACTCACTGTAGACTTGGAAAATGGTATACAACAGAAGGAGCATCACTCTTTTCTCATTCACCAAGTTTTAAAAAGATGCTTGCTCCACATGCAAAAATTCACAGTGCAGTACAAGAGACCTTCTCCCTGCTAAAAACATCTACTATTTTAGATAGTAAAGATACTATCAAAACTAATTTTGAAGAGATCGCTGTTGCATCAGAAGAGCTCTTTGAACTTATGGATAGTATGTTAGGCGAAGAGGCAGTGTATCAAAACACTCACTAATAAGAGTGTTTTACTACAGGAGTGATAACCGCTCCCTCAAAATGAAACTCTAATTCATTAGATAGTTCTTTATAAAGCAGAGGGCTATCCAAATCTACATACTTAATCACATCCCTATAGTTAAACGCTAAGTATAAAGCTGCATTTATTGAGTATGGGCCTTCTAACATAGAACCTAACATACAGATAACACTGTTTTTTCGGGCATACTCTAAAATCTCCACTGCCTTACTTATACCACCACACTTCATCAGTTTTATATTTATCATATCTGCACTCTTACTTTGAACTACTCTTTTTACATCTGCTAAAGTAAAAGTAGCTTCATCTGCAAGTATGGGAGTAGATGTAGCATTTGTAATGAGTTTTAGGGATTCAATATCCTCTGCTACTACTGGCTGTTCTATAAGTTCTAGTTCTAAGTTCTCAGTGGCGTTTACATAAGTCATCGAATCTTCTAAGGACCAAGCTTGGTTTGCATCTATAAGTAGTTTAGCATCAGGCAGTTTTTCAGAGAGTTCTTGTGTCACTTTTATAGCATGCTCTATATCACTTCCAAGCTTTACTTTTAAAATATCCATATCAGCATTAAACGCCATCTTAGCATCACTGAGCATTTTCTTAGTTTCATTGAGACTTATAGTGATATCTGTTTTAATAGGAGTATAGTTTTGAAGTTTAAAAAAATCCATCAGACTCATAAACGCCATGTCAAGTGCAGCCTTGGCACTTGAGCCTATAGTCTGAGTATGCAAAACATCTAATGCTATAAGTGGTTCTAACCCGATTAGTTTCTCTTGTATCATCTCGATAGAGTTTAAAATGATTTGAATATCTTCACCCGTTATAGCCATAGTTGCAGGAGCTTCACCTATACCAATGCTTCCATCATCGCATGTAACTTTAACACGTACAAACTCAACATTTTCAACTCGTCTAAGTGCTGTAATAAAAGGGGTTTTAAGAGGGATTGTTTTAAATTCTGTGGTTATTGTGGAGATTTTTTTATTCATATGGAAGTATAGCAAAAGAGAAGTGACAGCCTCTATAGAGGCATCACTTAAAACTTCTCTCTAGTAGTAAGACTCTTCGTCCCATTTGAAAAAGACGCCTAATCGAGCGCTTGGACCAGTTGAACTCATATCATAACTTTCATAAGTATCCCATGTACCATAGATATCGCCACTAGCACTACCACCCTGCCAAGCAAAGTTATAGTCAAGGTCAAACGTAATTGCAATATAATCTGTAATGTTTACGTTTATTCCCACTGCTGGAGCTATACCAAACTCCATACCAGTTCTACTAAATCCATACCCATTATCATATGTCTCATAAGCTATATCAAATCTTGGTCCAAGCCAAACTTTTACCACATTTGTATTTACAACGCCAAACTCAAGAGTCTGAATGACTGCATATTTGTCTGCCGCCGTCGTTGCATATGGACTATCAACTTCTGGATTTGTATACTCAATCCCGACCTTGTATCCAAAAACACTCTCTTTACCTAAGTTAGTCGCTAATGCTATACCTATGCCAGTTTTGTTTTTAAGAGTATGATCTATTGTGGCATCATTATCTCCCTCCCAACTATAAACAGTTCCTGTTCGCTCTATTCCTAAACTATATGGGACATAAACACCAATACCACCTGCTTGTAAAACTATTGGAGCTACTATCCCAGCTACTAAACTTAAAGCTATTTTTTTCATCAACTCTCCTTAAATATATTTTATATTT
>JAYEJR010000102.1:0-2142 GCA_034660715.1 Campylobacterota bacterium
CAAATAAGAGCTATTGAAAATATAGAAAATTCATTTCGTTCAAACAAACCAAGGGCTTTAATCCAAATGGCAACTGGAGCTGGAAAAACATTTACTGCGGCTTCATTTATATACAGGCTCCTTAAATTTTCAAAAGCTAAAAAGATACTCTTTCTAGTAGACACTAAAAATTTAGGGGAACAAGCAGAGCAAGAGTTTATGAAGTTTGTACCACAAGATGACAATAGAAAATTTACAGAACTGTATAATGTCCAAAGACTAAGCTCTGGCTATATTGCTGATGATGCACAAGTATGTATCAGTACCATTCAAAGACTCTACTCCATACTAAAAGATGAAGAACTAGACGATAGTGCAGAAGAAGAAAATCCAAATGAGAATTGGCAACCTAAAGAGCCTATGCCAGTAGTTTATAACGAGAAATACCTTATTGAAACTTTTGACTTTATCGTTATAGATGAAGCCCACCGCTCTATTTACAACCTTTGGAAGCAAGTACTAGACTACTTTGATGCTTTCCTCATAGGTTTAACAGCGACACCAGACAAAAGAACTTATGGCTTCTCCAATGAAAATGTAGTAAGTGAATACACATATGAAGAGTCGGTAGCAGATGGAGTAAATGTCCCTTACGATGTCTTCTTAATTGAAACAGAAATCACAAAGCAAGGCTCAAATATAAAAGCTGGAGAATTTGTCGATAAGAGAGAGAAACTATCTCGTAAAAAGAGATGGGAACGACTCGATGAAGATGAAGTATATACAGCGAATAAACTAGATAAAGACATAGTAAACCCAAGTCAAATACGAAATATCATCAAAGCATACAAAGACAATATACAAAAGATATTTCCAAATCGTTACGATGAAGATGGAGATTACGAAGTGCCAAAAACTCTGATATTCGCAAAAACAGACTCCCATGCCGATGACATTATCAATATGGTTCGTGAAGAGTTTGGAGAGGGAAATGAGTTTTGTAAGAAAGTAACTTATAAGATAGATGAGGACCCAAAATCAGTTATCAATAAATTTAGAAATGCTTACTACCCCCGTATAGCTGTAACTGTAGATATGATAGCTACTGGAACAGATATCAAGCCTCTTGAAGTTCTGCTCTTTATGAGAGATGTTAAAAGCACCAACTACTTCCAACAGATGATAGGTAGAGGTTCAAGAACTATACATGATGATGACCTAAAAAGAGTTAGTAAAACAGCAAATGTAAAAACTCACTTTGTAATAGTAGATGCCATAGGTGCGACTAAATCTAAAAAAACAGACTCAAGACCACTAGAGAGAAAGCCATCAGTAGCACTTAAAGATTTACTTGGTGCTGTAACAATGGGAGCAAGTGATGAAGACCTCTTTACATCACTTGCAAATAGACTTATAAGACTAGACAGACAGTTAAATGACGATGAAAAAGAGAAGATTACAGAGCTAAGTGGGGGGGGTAAAACAATTAACAACATTGTAAAAGACCTACTTCATGCTTATGACCCAGATAGTATTGAACAAACACCTCAAGAAGAGCTCATTATAGAGGCCTCAAGCTCTTTCAACGGAGAACTAAACGATTATCTTGAAAATGTTAGAAAAGTACATGAGCAGATAATAGACACGGTAAACTTAGATAAAGTCACAAAAGCTGCTTGGGATACAGACTCAACAGACAAAGCAAATGAAGTCATCCAAGAATTAAGTGAGTACCTACAAGAGCATAAAGATGAAATCACAGCTCTTAAAGTTTTCTACAATCAACCTTATAACAGAAGAACTATCACTTCAAAAATGATAAAAGAGTTACTTGAAAATCTAAAAGCCAATAAACCGACTCTAGCACCAACTTATGTGTGGGATGCTTACAGACAGATAGAAGAAGTAAATCCAGAGTATTCTATCCTTGAAATTTCATCCAAAATACGACTAGATATTAACTCCGTGATAGCACTGTGATAACAAAGATTATTGAAATGTATAGAAGTGTGAATAATACTTATGCTGTAAATGACCTGTTTATGGTGTATTGTAAGTAAGTATGAATAAGTGTATTGAAGTCTATTTTGATGGTGCGGATGAGAGGACTTGAACCTCCACGCCTTGCGGCACCAGATCCTAAGTCTTTTTATCACATCTTTT
>JAYEJR010000103.1:0-2142 GCA_034660715.1 Campylobacterota bacterium
CAGCCTGTAGTAAGCTTCCTGCGATTAAAAACCCTAATAATATTTTTTTCATATATCTCCCCGATTACATATTTGGAAATATTATAGCCTAAATAATTTTAAATATTCAATTTATTTATACTTATCTTAAAAAAAAATTAATAAAATTACATAAGTGTGATATAAAAAAACATAATAAGAAATTATATCTCTGTAGTGATAAATTTAAGTCTTTCTTTAGCTTGAAAGGGTTATAGTTTTCCTAGTTCAATTTTAATACAGGGGAAAAATATGACAAAAAAATTACTACTTAGTACGGTTGCTGCTTTAACTCTTACTACTACTTTATCTGCGGATTTTAGTTTTGGGGACATGTTCAAAGATATGAAAGATGGTATGACATCTATGAGTAAAGATGCAAAAGAGTTAGGTCAATCAAGTGTTGATGGTGGTGTTGAAGTTTCTAAAAGTGGTGAGCGTACAGTTACAAGTGTAAGTCACGATGCAAAAGACACTGCAGTTAAAGCTTCAGACGATTTAAAAACAGCAGAAATTGCTACAGTAAAAAGCGGTTCTGATACAACTACAGGTATCTCTAAAGATTTAAGAGATTCTACTATAGAGGTTGCTGAAGATTCTAAAGACTCTATCTCTAATACAACAAGAGATTTCAAAGATAGTTCAACTATGGCTACTAAAGATTTCAAAGATTCTACAGTTGCTATATCTCATGATGCTACTGATGCTACTAAGTCAGTTTCAAATAACTTAAACGATTCTACTAAAACTGTTTCAGGTGACATTAGAACTTCAAGTACTACACTTTCTAATGATTTAAGAGACTCTTCTAACACTGCTACTAACAATGCTAATGACAGTACAAAAACAGTTTCTAATGACTTAAGAGACTCTTCAAATACTGCTACTAACAATGCAAACTCTAGTACAAAAAGTATCTCTGATAATGCAAATGATTCAACTAAGTCAGTTTCAAATAACATCAACTCTGATGATTACCAAGACTACTTAAAACTAAAAGCTAAATATGACAAAGGTCAACTTTAGTCTTTAGCTTCCATTTAAAAGCACACTCTTGTGTGCTTTATCTTCTCTAACTCTAAACTTTCAAACACACTACTTTCTTAACAAACTCTATTTCTGCCACTCTCTTTTGCTTTATAAAGTTGTTCATCCGCCTTTTTATACAATGTATCTATAGAAACTTTCTCTTTATCAACAGTTGCCACACCTATACTAATAGTTAAGTCTAAAGATGTAGACTCATAAACAAAAGTTTTCTCGTCTACTTTTTTACGTATTTTCTCAGCAATTATTTTTGCTCCATCAAGAGATGTATTGTTTAATAAAACTGTAAACTCTTCGCCACCAACACGAGCAAATATGTCACTATCGCGTAGTACTTTTGAGACTTCCTGTGTAACTGAAGTTAGAATAAAATCTCCAGCATCATGTCCATATTTATCATTTACAGACTTAAAGTGGTCAATATCTAACATCAAAAGAGTAGTCTCTTTCTTCTCTCGTAGTGCTATTGAAACTATATTTTGAGAGACTTCAAAAAAATAACGTCTATTGTAGATACCTGTCAGGGTATCTGTAATGGAGAGCTTATGAAGATACTGCACATTCTCTTCTAAAGTATCATTTGCTCTGATAGATTCTAATCGACTATCATACAGAGCTTTTGATAGTACTATAATAGAGGGCATATATGCTAGTGTAAATAAAAACAGACCCATATGTTGGTCATCACCATAGTAGTACAAAATTCCAAGTTGAGGAGTCATCATCAATATAAAAAATATTACATATGCTTTGTAGATGGCAGACATTACTAGTAATGCCGCTGTTACTACTCCAACAACCATCACAAAAGTAACTAACTCAAATGGTTCTGGTGCATATATTACAGCCAATAGAGAAGCAATAGTCCATGTTACTGCTTGAAATATACTAGAGAGTAGAAATAGAAACTCATTTCTCTGAACTCCCTTTTCATCTTTTTCGTCTAAATTCTTTTGTAATCTCTTCGCATTTACCCAACGGTAGCCTGCTAACATAATCTGGCTACTTAACCAAACTATCAATATAGGCAGTGGCACAAACTTCATAAATATATAGACATAAATACTTGAGACTACT
>JAYEJR010000104.1:0-30959 GCA_034660715.1 Campylobacterota bacterium
CTAAGGTATATAGACTTAAGTATTTAAAGTAATGATTGTAATTGTTATATTTTTAGAAAGTAAGAAAGAGTATCTATTAAGTTAAGTTAATTGTAAAAGAAGTCGAAGAAGGTTCAAGGAGATTCCTTGAATATTTTAAGAGCGAGTGCTCTTAAAATAGGTAGCTATGGATTAACCACAAGATGGTACTTCACCATCTGATGCATATTTCCAAACGAAGTCATAAAGGTTAGTGATATCTTTTGGTTTCATTTTGTTTATTTTCTTTTCGCCATGTGGACATATTGTTTTCCACTCGTCTTGTAAAGTACCAGCTTCTTTTAATGAAGCCCATGTTTTACGGTCATGTTTAGTTGCGAAAACTGCACCATTTTTAAGGCCATCTTTTTTACAAACTTTTAGTTTTTTAAGGTAGTATTTTTGACCTTTTTTAGCATCTGCCATTGCACCAGTTGTTAAAACTGATCCAGCTACCATAGCAGCTAGTAATAATGAAGTTGTTTTTTTCATTGTTTTTTTCCTTTGTTTTTGTGATTAGTCTGTGATATCCTACTACTAATTATATAAATAGAAGTTTAATGTTCTTCCATGATAGGTCAAATTTATATTTGAGTTTCTTATTTACGCCTGTCTATCCCTAGCTGATTCACGGAATGAAAGTCTAATTTTATCTTGTTTAAGTTTTTTATATAACTTGAACTTTGCTTTTGTAAGATCCTCTTCACTATAAGAAAATTCACTCATTAAAGCTTCATCACCCACATTTGCTGTATCCATTGCAAACAGTTTCAACTCTTTCTTTGTTAACTTAGCTTTTAAGACACTGTATAGTTCTTTATCTTCTACGATTAAGTCTATTTCATCTATCATTGTAAATTCTGAAATCAGTCTTCTGAAGCTATTTTCTTCGTGATACTGTCTCCATACTGTACTTTCTAACATTTATATTTTCTCCAATATTTGAGTCAAATCTTTCTCTTTGATGATTATGTTTGCCTCTTTTTCTAAAATCTCTCTAGCGCAAAACGCCACTCTAGTTCCAGCATACTTAAACATACTCAAATCATTTGCTCCATCTCCACATACTAGAGTTTCCTCTGGTGTAACACCTAGAATGTTCTGTAAACGGTTTAGCATATCACCTTTAGAGTGTGAAAACATCATGTCTCCACCTACAAGTCCAGTAAGTTTTCCATCTTTTTCATGTAAAACATTTGAAAAATCTGCATCATATCCAAGTATATCTTTTGCATGTCCAGTTGCAGTTCTAAAACCGCCAGAGAAACATACAACTTTTATGCCTTTTTCTTTAAGAGCAGCTATAGTCTCAACAGCACCTGGCATATATGGAAGGTTTTGACTTATTTTCTCAACTATAGAAAAATCCAGCCCTTTTAAAAGCCCTACTCTTTGTTGTAATGACTCAAAAAAATCAAGTCTTCCACTCATTGCCTCTTCAGTTATACGAGCAACCTCTTCACCTATTCCTAGTTCATCAGCGAAAAAGTCTATCGTTTCACCATCCATCAATGTCGAATCAAAATCAAAAACTGCAAGTTTTAGCATATATTTTTTCTCTCTTTGTTATAATGTCGCAATTATAGCGAATTAGGATTTTTTTTGTTTGATACACTGATGAATAAGTTAAAAAACGATACATATATTACACTTGAAACAACTCCTGGGCACTCTCCCCAATTTTCTCCTACAATAGAAAAAATTGCAGAGTTAGGCTTGGATAAACTTGTAGATGGGTTTTCAACAACAGATAACCCACTTGCAAAACTAAAATACAATGCACTTTTTGCTGCAAAAATGCTTCAAGAGAGGTTTGATAAACCTGTCATAGCGACAATGAGTATGAGAGATAGAAATAAAATAGCTCTACAGTCTGACCTGCTAGGTGCAAATGAAGTTGACGTAAGAGCTATACTCGCACTTACTGGTGACCCAGCAACTATAAGTGATCAACCTCATGCAAAGGGCGTGTTTGAAGGAGATAGTTCCCTTCTTTTGGACATCATCTCCGCTTTTAACTCAGGGATGAACTATGGTGGAAAACCCTTTGCCCTAGAGCCTAAAGAGATTTATCCTTTCGCAGTTGTAAACTCCTATGCAAAAAATCCAAAAACACTTCAGAAGAAGATGCAGAAAAAAATTAAGCACGGAGCTAAGGGAATCATCACACAACCTGTTTATGATGTAGAGAGTGCAAAAAAACTACTAGAACTTCTAGATGCTGCAAATGCCGACTGCTGTCCTGAGTACAAAAGAGCAGAATTGATCTTAGGAGTCTTTCCTATCACTAAACTTCGTACAGCACAATTCTTAGCAGCTCATGTTCCAGGTATAAATGTACCCGATTCATGGATAGAAGCTCTTCGCATCGCAAACGCCAATGGTGGATCCCAAGAAGAGTACAAAGTAGGGTTTGAACTTAGTAAAAAGCTTTTTGATGATATCAAAGCACTTCATCCAAAGATACACCTAATGACAGCGAACCAGTTCCAACTAGCTCACAACATACTAAAATAACAACGAATAAATTAAGGAAAATAATGATTGATTTAAAACTACTGCAAAAAGATTTTGATAGCGTAAGTGCTAAACTTATACGTAAGGGTGTAAGCTCTGAGATTCTTGAATCTCTTAAAGCTAAGTTTGAAGAGCTAAAGGTCGCTAAAGTGGCGTTTGAAACTCTTCAAGCTGCTCAAAATGCAATGAGCAAAGAGTTTGGTGTTTATAAACGCGAAGGTAAAGATATATCTGAGCTCAAAGCCAGAGTAGATGAGAACAAAGTAAAAGTAGCTGATGCAGTGGAAATACAACGCCAATGCCAAGAGGCATTAGAAGTAGTAGCTATGGCTGTACCAAACATGCCAGATGACTCTGTTCCAGATGGTGAAGATGAAAATGACAATGTAGAGATAGCAAAAGTACTTACTCCAAAAGAGTTTTCTTTTACTCCTAAAGAGCATTGGGAACTAGCAGAAGAGAATGGTTGGATAGACTTTGAACATGGTGCTAAACTATCTGGTAGTCGTTTTAGTGTCTCATATGATATGGGTGCTAAACTAGAACGTGCACTTATAAACTTCATGCTAAACTTCAATGGTAAACGCGGCTTTCATGAAGTGAGTGTTCCACATATGGTAAACAGAACAGCACTAGAGGGAACAGGTCAACTTCCTAAGTTTGAAAACGACCTTTATAAGATAGAGGGTCAAGATATGTTTATGATTCCTACTGCTGAAGTTCCACTTACAAACCTTTTTTCTGATGAAATCATCCCTTACGAAAGACTTCCTATCAAAATGACAGGTTATACGTCTTGTTACAGAAAAGAAGCAGGGGCTGCAGGTCGTGATACCCGTGGAATGATAAGACAACACC
The DNA here is from genome assembly GCA_034660715.1 of Campylobacterota bacterium. Classification (GTDB taxonomy): domain Bacteria; phylum Campylobacterota; class Campylobacteria; order Campylobacterales; family Sulfurimonadaceae; genus Sulfurimonas. Next base: position 3,394 of record JAYEJR010000104.1, read on the forward strand.
AATTTCACAAAGTAGAGTTAGTATGTATAACAAAGTCTGAGACTAGTGATACTATCTTCAACGAAATGGTTGATTGTGCTTCTGATATCCTTACAGCACTAGAGCTTCCTCACCGTATAGTTCAGTTATGTACTGGTGATTTAGGTTTTGGAGCAGCTAAAACTACAGATATTGAAGTTTGGCTACCAGGTCAAAACCAATACCGTGAAATCTCTTCTGTCTCAAATACAAGAGACTTTCAAGCTCGTCGTGCAAAAATAAGATATAAAGATAAAGAGACTAAGAAAAACACTTTTGTAAACACACTAAACGGTTCTTCTTTAGCTGTAGGTCGTACACTTGTAGCTATTATGGAAAACAATCAAAATGAAGATGGAAGTATAGATATTCCTGAAGTTTTAAAACCTTACTTAGGGATGTAATTCAAAAAATATAAAGGATTTATATGAAAAGTGAAGATGTTGAACTTAATGCACAAGAGCTATTTCTTGGTTTGACTATGGTACTGCACTCAACAGCAGCAAATATAGAAAATGACAATATGTCTTATGAAGATGCGAGAGAACTTTACACAAAAGTTTTACCTGATATTGCGAGAATGGTACTTGAAGAGCATTCAGATGAAGAGATGATTTCAGCAGCTAAAAAAATGGGTGCTTTACTAAATGAGATCGCTAAGAGTAAGGGTGTTGACATTACAGAGTAATCTTAAGCCTAAGGCTTAAGAACATCCACAACCAGTATCACAACTCTCAGCTGTTTCTTCAGTCGCTTCAAGAGTCCAGTCATCAGTAGAACCACACCCAACATCACAAGTTACTCCTGTACTACATCCAGATACATAAGTAGCATTTCTAGTCACTCTAATCACAAAACTATTTTCTTGTGATACTTCAGAAAAGAAAGTATGTTTTGAACAAAACTCTTCATTCATTAGTTCAGCTAAAATATTTGCATAATTATATGCTTCTTGTTGTGTTTGAAATTCGTTGTTATTCGTATATTCACTTTTTTCAAAACATGCACACTCTTTTTCCATTACCACTTTATACATAAACTTTTCCTTTGAAGTATCTAATGTCAGAAGTATAGTAATTAATGGAAAAATTAAAATACTTTAAAAAAAGTAGTTGTTGTTTCTAAATATATTTTTAATTTAATAACATGCTATATGTTAAGAATAAAACATACGATTCTTTCCATTCTCTTTTGCTTTATACATAGCCCCATCTGCTCTGTCTATAAAGGTGTAAAATGTATCGTCCTCTTTTAACATACAAAGACCAAAACTACAGCTAAGACCTTGATCACCCTTGCTATGCCCATAAGTATCATTTACATTTTTAAAATCTATATTAAGACCCAACTCAGTCCAAAATCATTACTCTCATTAAAATAGATAAAGATGATAAGAAAAACTGCTATTGGGAAGAGAAATTAAATTCATAACTGCGACTAGGTATTTTTCAAGTTGAAAAAAGTTTATCAGTACAAATACAGCGAAAATAACTATCGATGTAAGTGCTAAAAAGTTTAAAAAAATAACACGACGAATAACCCTAGTCTCATCTGTCATAAAATTTGATGTAAATATTTTTTTAATTGTTTTGATTAGATATCCTTTATATTGGAATCACTAAACAAATAAAACTATCTACTACAAATATAACAAAAAAATCTTTAAAGGCAGTAAAACATACTACTATTTTAATATAATTTTAAAAGAGACTCTTCGTGATAATCTTTTATCTTCTATATGATTAAAAGCAATGTTATGGCTGTAGCTATATCCACTGCCTTGTAGAACTTTACTAAGCCACAGCTGTTTCTCTTTAGATTCATTTCTAAATATATAGCTTATAGTCTCGTATGAACGGTTTAAAGATAATTTCTCGTTATTGAGATATCTTTTGGTATAGTCTGAAGCTCCCCATTCACTTGAAGTGTGTCCACTTATCTCTAAGCTCTTAACTTTATCTCTATTTGTATATAAAAATGACATCAACTTTTTTGAAAATTTTGATAAAAAAGCTTTTTGTTTTCCTGTCAGCTTGTACTCACCCACAGCAAAATAGAGTGCTTTATCTAAAAACTCTATGCTTAAATCTTTTTTCACTTCTAATACTGAAGAAGCGATTTCATCTTTGTATATTTCACACAGTGTTTTATAAAAGTCATTAACACTTGTAGATACTTGAGACATAGTTGCATCTTTGTTCAATCTTACTATCCACATATTAGTCTCTTGTGATTTATTATCCGTATGAACACCAGCAATGGCTACTTTTGAGTTATGTAGTATATGTAATGCATTAAACTCATCATAGTTTTCTTGACCATAATGTTCTTGAGTTAAAAGTACTAGGTTAGAGTCTAAAACCATAGCTAAACCATCCGTATTATATGTATCTTTAGTATATCCAACTGCCATAAAAGTTCCATCTGAGAACTCTTTTATATCATTTATTGCACTAGGGTATGTAGTAAATATCTCTTTATCAATGAGAATGTTTTGATAGAGGTCAAACTTTATAAGTCTTATGTGCTCTTTTTGCATATGGTTGTATTGACTAAGTGCAACTACAAAATTGTTGTCTTTTAATCGTATGATTTTTTTAGGAATGACTGTGTTATCATTATTACCTTTTTCTTGATAATGTTTAAGCCATATTCTATTTCCATTTTCAGTTATTCGCATAAAAGATACATCTCTATTTTTATTATATGAAGTAGTACTTACAACCACTATAGAGCCATCCCTTGCTTCTACAGCATCTATACCTCTATCATCATACATAGTTCCATATTTCTTACTCCAAAGTTTTCGTCCCTCTTTAGAAAACCTAGTCAAAAATATATCGTTGTTACCTAAACCTGTTTGGAACATATCATCACTTGTTGAGCGTGAAGTTACTGAAGATCCAACTGCTAAAATACCACCGTCACTCATAAGTATCAAGTTATTCATTCTGTCATAGTTTTGAGTACCAAAAGTTTTAGAATAGACCAAATGTCCATTCGCATCAAGCTTGATAACAAGTAGAGAGCCATCAAGTGTGTATCCTCCAATAAAGTAGCCATTTGTAGGAGTTTTAACCACTGCTATAGCTTCATTGAACTTTGTTAATGTTGATAACTTTGAGAAGATAGTCTTTGCATTTTGGTCTACTTTTATGATGTGCATTTGAGAGCCAAACTTACTAGATACACTCTCTAAGTATTCAAAAGCATCAGTGTATGACCGAGCAGCATTTGAGTTCTCTTTATACTCTTTAGAGAAACCAACTGCTGTAATAGTTCTGTCATAATCTTGTGTGATATCAAAAAGAGCAGCATTAAAAGGTTTGTGTACAATAACGGAGAAGTTATCTTTATTTGCAAGTAGTGTTGTTGTGAATAATAAAAGAAGAAGTAGAGTATGTTTCATAAAATCGCTTTTTTTAAAAAACAAAGCAAGAAACATTCCTACCCAAGAAGGGTAGTGAAAAAACTATTTAAGGTTTTCGAATGGTTGTGTTACAACTGCTTTACGAGTAACAGTATATGGAACTAGTGCAGCTGCACGAGCACGTTTGATTACTACAGAAATCATATCTTGGTGGCGTTTACAGTTACCTGTTAAACGTCTTGGCATAATTTTGTATCTTTCTGAAAGAGAGAAACGAAGTGCTCCTACATCTTTATAATCCATGAAGTCAACTTTTGCTTCACAGTACTTACAATATCTTTTTTTGTATTTTCTTTTTTCTGACATGGTATTTCCTTATGTATTATCTATTTACTAAAATGGAATTTCGTCTTCATTTATATCTATCTCTGGGATAGATTCACTACTTGGCATTTCACGGCTTTGAGCTGCTGCTTGGTTATAGCTAGGCTGCTGTTGCTGCTGGTTATAACTTTGTTGCTGCTGTGGTGCTTGGTAACTCTGTTGCTGTTGTTGCTGAGGAGCTTGATAACTCTGCTGCTGCCCTTGAGCTGGAGTATTGTATCCACCACCCTGATTTGCATTATCCATTGGAGCATTCGAAGGTGCATTGTATCCACCTTGATTATCCCCTTTTGAATCAAGCATCTGCATTGTTTCAGCAGTTACCGAGTGTTTAGAACGTTTTTGACCATTTTGATCAACCCATTGTTCAAAGTTTAATCTTCCCTCTACAAGAATTTTACTTCCTTTTCTGAGGTATTGGTTAGCAACTTCACCACTTCTTCCGAAGAATGTAACATCAACAAACATAACTTCCTCTTTCTTTTCACCATTAGTAGTGAATTTACGGCTAGTAGCGATTGCAGTCTTTGCTATCGCCATTCCAGCTTGAGAATATCTAAGTTCGATGTCACGTGTTAAGTTACCAACTAAAATTATTTTATTAAACATGAGTTTTCCTTAATTGTTTTAAGCGCTTGCTTAATTACTCAGCTGCTGCTTCAGTTGCTGCTGGAGCTTCTGTTGCTTCTACTGCTGGTGCTTCTTCAACTGCTGGAGTTTCAACTTTCGCTGGAGCTTCTGCTGCTTTTTTAGCTTTTTCAACAAGACCGTTAAATGCAAGTACTTCACGGTTAGTGTCATATTTGATTGTTACAAAACGAAGTAAGTCTTCGTTGATACGGAAACGTCTTTCAATTTCAGCGATTGCTGCTGGAGCAATTGTGTAATAGACAACATGGTAGTAACCACGTTCGTTTTTATCAATTGGGTATGCTAATTTTCTCATTCCCATTGGTTGTGTAGCTGCTATCTCACCACCGTTTGAAGTAATAACTTCTTCGATTGCTTTAATGCTAGCTTGAATTTCTTCTGCTGTAAATGTAGGTTTTACAATTACTAAGTTTTCGTAGTTTCTCATATAGTATGATCTCCTCTTGGTATTAGCCTTACGGCGTTTTTTCCCCCTCGGATCTAAATATAGTGTCATCAATTTGACATTACAAAGAGAAAGGAACCGGGATTATACATAAATTATGCTTAGTACTCTTTTAATCTTTTATATTACTCCTCTATATATTCAAGTAAGTAACAGTAATCTCATTCCATATGGCAAACTGCAATGGAATTTTGATTTTTATATTAGTTAAGCTATAGTTACGAAAAAAGAGAAAAGTAGTAAATATTTATGTCAAAAAGAAAAACAAGTAAAAAAAACAGTAGTTCAAAGTTCCTCTCATATATAGCTTGGGGGTTAGCACTTATACTTCTTGTTATTAGTTCACTTATCGCTGGCTACTACATCGGCTACGATGATGCCATAGAACAAACTATTAAAGAAGAGAAAGAAGAGAAGAGGAATCGTTTAGCAGTATTAAAAAAACTGGAGAACTCAGTAAACAAAAAACCTAAAAAAGATGTCAACAAACGCTTAAAAGAAGTACTTAAAAAAGAGTCCAAACATTATGTTTCTGCTTCACATGAAATAGACTCAACATCTCTTGCACATGTCCCAAAAAGAATTAAACGTGAGATAAAAGTTTCTTCTAATAAACCTCGTTTATCTATCATTATCGATGATGTAGCTACTGCATCCCAAGTAAATGCCATCAAAAGTTTGAAACTACCACTTACTATGTCTTTTCTTCCTCCAAGTAAAACGAGACCAAATACACCATCACTTGCTTCACGTGAGAACTTATACATGATCCACTTACCGATGGAAGCGAAAAACTGGAATGCTGAAGAACCCTTTACTCTCCATACTCAAGATTCACAGAGACTTATTTCAGCAAGGGTTAAAGAGTTAAAAGAGTTATTTCCAAAAGTAAAATATATAAATAATCACACAGGAAGTAAGTTTACTTCCAATGAAATTGCGATGAATAGACTCATCTATGCATTAAACGCCAATAACATTACTTTTGTTGATAGTAGAACTACTGCTGATACCAAAGCACCAAAAGTACTTAAAAACTTTGGTCTGCAGTATATAGGACGAGATGTATTCTTGGATCATCACATGGAAAAAAGTTATGTGCTTGGACAGATAAAAAAAGCAATAGATGTAGCTAAACGCCATGGAACAGCGATAGCTATAGGTCATCCACACAAAAACACACTTAAGGCTCTTTACGAATCCAAAAAACTTTTCAAAGATGTAGAGCTAGTCTACATAAGTAAACTTCACTAAATCATGATTCAAAAGATAGATTTTCATATCGATGCTCTCGAAAGTATGAAAAAATATCCCTCTGAACTTTTTTATAAAGGCGACACAGCCTTACTGTTAAGAGATAAAATCTCTATAGTAGGTAGTAGAAAACCAAATCAATATGCACGACATAAAACACAAGAGTTAGCACAAAAACTCTCAAAACTAGGTATCTGTATAGTAAGTGGTGGGGCTATAGGAGTAGATGCCATAGCTCATAAAGCAGCAGAAGCTAATAATACTATTGTAGTTGCTGCCACAGGACTTGATAAACGCTATCCCGCTATAAATAGTTCCTTAATAGCCCAAGTTGAAGAAAAAGGTTTAGTCCTTAGTCAATTCAAACAAGCTACACCCTCTACAAAGTATAATTTTGTTCTTCGCAACGAATTAGTAGTTGCTTTAGGAGATATACTAATAGTTACCTATGCAGACATCAACTCAGGAACAATGAGAAGTGTTGAGTATGCTTTAAAAATGGGGAAAAAGATATTTGTTCTTGCCCATAGAATAGATGAGAGTCAAGCAACTAACATACTTTTAAAAGAGGGAAAAGCTAGAGCAATCTATGATATTGATTTATTTATAAGTGAGCTTGGCTATACCTCCAACACTTCTATAACTGATGATCCCTTCTTAATATTTTGTAAAAACAATCCTACATACGATCAAACTTTAGCCGAATTTCCCTCTAGAATATTTGAAGCAGAGCTTAGCGGAGAGATATTTATTAAAGATGGAAAAGTTTTTTTATCTTAATAGCCTATTATTTGAATATTAATGGCACTATTTTTGCTACAATAAATAAAAAGAGATAAGGTAGTAAATGGCTGATATAGACGATATAATAATTATTGAAGACAGTGAAGCTATCGAGGCCTCACATACTACTGATAACGAAGAAGTTTCAGAAGCACCTTCAAATAAGAAAAAAATTATTATATTTTCTTCGCTTGGAGCCATTTTACTCCTAATCATAATAACTTTAACTATCGTACTACTTTCGAGTGATGAAGATAGTAGTGAAGTTGATATGATGTTTTTAGATGAACAGTTAGATAAGCCACAAGTACAAACTGTTGAGCCTAGTAAACTGGAAAATATGATTGCAAAAGCAAACTATCTCTATGCTAATGGTTCAAAACAAAAAGCACTATCACTCTATAAGAATATAGCTCAATATAGTGAGGCGATATCAGAATATAACCTTGGAGTAGCACAACTCAAGAACGAACAATATGCAGTTGCACTCAAAACATTTTCAAAAACTATACAAAATGATGAAAAAAGATGTGTCAGTGCTATCAATGCCGCTGTTTGTTCCCTTCATCTTGATGATCAAGAGAGTTTTAAGTACTATATAGACTTAGCCTATGCATACCTTCCATATGAAATCAACTCTCCACTTTACTCATACTACAACACACTTATTAGCTATTATAATAAAGACTACTTAAATGCTCTTAACTCACTAAAGAACTCTACATCAGATGAGTATATATCAGTCCAAAAAGACTTAAGTGCTAAAATTAATGCTTTATATGGGAATGACTATGATGCTATAGAGGTGATGGAAAAAAGCTTTACTGAACAAGATGACTTCTCCCTAGCACTCCTTTATACAAGAGTTGGAGATTTTACATTAGCAAAAAGTCATTTTGATGAATCCATCATCAAAAACATTCAACCCGTTAAATCTAGACTCGCTCTTAGTCTGATAAATATCAAATCAGGGCACTTAGAAAAAGCAGCTTCACAGATTAATAATATGACAGATATGTACCCTGAAGAAGTTTATGTCCATTATCCTATCAGGGTGAAACTTCAAGAAGACCTTTTTGACACACTAAAGGCACAGGATAGATACAGAAAAAAAACTATAAGTAGTAAAAACACTCTCTATCAAAAAATATTTGCTTTTTCCCCATATAAAATTTTCAATGCTAACCAAACGATAAGTTATATCCGTAAAGGAAATGCAAATATATACATAGACAACATTCAATTAGCTAAAGAGTATCTTAAAACAAGTTCCTCTTCATCAAATGTAAATATCGGTATTACACATGCTATTAAAAAAGCACTTGAGCTTAAAGTTCGTGAAGCAAACCTTGAACTACAAGAGCTTATAAAAATACAACCTAAACACTCTATACTTCATTATAACCTTGCCCTAACATATGCACAAATGGGTAACCTGAAAAATGCAAACGAGCACTTTCTTCGTTCTTACTATCTTGATGCACAAAACTATCTCTCTGGTATCTATGCAATAATGAGCTCACAACTGATAAATAAAGATAGTAAAAAGCTTAAGTCAATCATAATGGATGCTGTTATGAATGAAGAGTCTAGTGAAGATATAGAACTTTATAAAACTCTCTTATATATAAGTGAAAACAACTATATATCAGCTGTAGACTGGCTAGATAATGACTATAAACAGAGACCTTTATATCTTCTCTTAGATACACTCATAGCATTAAAACTTAATAATCTTGATGTTGCAAAACGTTCTAGTTCTAAACTAACTATGCTTCTACCAAATGAGATACTTCCTCACTTAATCTACATCGACTCTCACTTTAGTACTCTTTCGTCTAAAAAATATGCTATGAAAGTTTTGAACTATTTAAAAGAACAAAAATTTACCTATAATGACCTCTATCATGGCCCGTACATAACGAGATACCTATATATACAGCAAAACCTCATAACTGGTAGACTTTACTATCTGCGAGAACAATTAAAACATGAACTTGAATCTACTGATCAAAATACACATGAGATAGAGAGTGCCTTGGCCTTAGCCTCTCTTTATGATAGACAATATGAAGAAGCTTATACAATGTATAATCATCTCATTGATGAGTTAAAAGTTAGAGATGCTTATACTCTCTTTTTAGGAGCAGTTGCATCAACTGCTGCCGATCATCATGAAAATGCTATCGCACTTCTTGAGTTATCTAAACTAAAAAACTCCACACTATTTGAAAGTCGGTTTGCATTGGCACTACTATATATGGAGATAAAAAACAATCCAGGAGCTACGATACAGCTATCACGAATTAAGAGAGAAGGATTTAGATCTAACTACTTTGACTTTGATATAAATACCAATGAGTTACTCTTTAAGAAAAATAACCCATAAGTGACTCAGCAGCTTTAACCTCTTTGCCAACACTAGTGTTAATTCTAAAGTTACGAGGAAGACAGATGCTTGTAATGCCATTTAGCATTAAGCCATATCTAGCTGTTTGATAAATATTATCCGATGAACTCACATCAATAAAAAGTGGAGAGAAACTCTGTTTTAGTGTGTGTGTAATCTTTACACTGTTATTTTTCTCATCACTAAAAGTTAATGTTACCTTTTCGTTTATATCTGAAAACAACTTACTTTTATGTGATACTCTAGTTCCGTTATGCTGTACAATAGCTTCTATATTTCCATTTATAGGTGCTCTCAAAATAGCTACATCAAGTAAACTGCTCTCTATATCAACTCTATAAGTATACTCAGAATCTTCAAGTTCTACTATAGCTCTGACAACACCATCGCTGGGAGAAAGAACACTAGACTTTTCAAACATAGGAAGTTGGCGTTCAGGATTTCGAAAAGAATAGATAAAGAAGGTAAAGATAATAAAAGCTATAAAGCCTAAAAATTCAAGATCAACGAGGAAAAACAATAAAGAAAAAACCAGAGAACCTCCAAGGTATCTCCAGCCCTCTTTTGCTACTGGGAGTAAATTATTCGCCTTCATTCTCACTCTCAGTACTTTTATCAATCATATCAGCATCAACTTTAAGCTCTTCACTAATATCATCACTTTGTTCATCTAGCTTACTTTCTAAGTTATTTTCTTTTTCAAATGCCATAATGATATCTCTCACTTCATCACCAGTGATATTCTCTTTCTTATATAGTAAAGCTACCATATCTTCTATCGCATCTCTATAGTCTTCAAGTCTTTGTAGCACATTCTTATAATGTTCTTGTAAAGAATCTTTGATAAATGTATCCATATCTTCTGCCATCTTATCACTATACTCACGAGGTGCTTGTCCACCACCACCTAAGAATGATTGACGAGATTTTTCAAGAACCATAAGACCAGCTATATCACTCATACCGTATGTCTGAACCATTGACTTGATGATGTCGGTAGCACGCTCTAAATCATTTCCTGCACCAGTTGAAATCTCACCGATAAATACTTCCTCAGCAGCACGACCACCAAGTAATACATCTACTTCAGCCCAAAGTTCATGACGCTGCATCATGAACTTGTCTTCTTCTGGTTTATTTAAAGTGTATCCTAATGCAGCTAACCCACGAGGAACTATAGAAACTTTAGAGACTTTCTTAGCGCCAACTGTAGTTTCAGCTAAAAGTGCATGACCACTCTCATGGTAAGCAACTATTTTTTTCTCTTTAGGATTAATACGACGAGATTTTTTAGAAAGACCAGCAATTGCTCTCTCAACTGATTCAAAAAGATCTTGTTGTTTTACTGTTTTTTGACTTTTACGTCCAGCAAGAAGTGCTGCTTCATTTATAACATTTGCTAAGTCAGCTCCTGCTAAACCAGCAGTTAACCTTGCTATCTCTTCAATCTCAACATCTTTATCCATTTTTACATCTTTCATATGTACATGCAAAATTTTAACACGACCTTCAAAGTCAGGCTTATCCACTAAAACTTGTCTGTCAAAACGACCAGGTCTTAAAAGTGCTTGATCAAGGATCTCAGGTCTATTTGTAGCTGCTAGAATGATAACTGGAGTATCTGTACCAAAACCATCCATCTCAGCTAGAAGTTGATTTAGAGTCTGCTCGCGTTCATCATTTCCACCCATGTTCGCACCACTTGCACGGCTTTTACCGATAGCATCAATCTCATCGATAAATATAATACTCGGAGCATCTTTTTTTGCTTGCTCAAACAGATCACGTACACGAGCCGCACCAACACCAACAAACATCTCGATAAAACTAGAACCTGTTACAGAGAAAAAAGGAACTTCTGCTTCACCAGCCACCGCTTTTGCAAGAAGTGTTTTACCAGTACCTGGACTACCAACAAGTAAAACACCCTTTGGTATCTTCGCACCAATTTCTACATAACGAGCAGGATACTTTAAGAAGTCGACTATCTCTTGAACTTCTTCTTTGGCCTCTTCAACACCAGCTACATCATCAAATTTTGTTTTTGGTTTTTCAGAGTTCACCATCTTTTTAGATTGCCCCATACCAAGAAGACCGCCACCCATACTCTTTTGCATACGACCAGCAAAGAACATCCATATGCCGATGATAAGTAGGAAAGGAAATAACCAGCCAAACATCTCTGTAAACCAGTTTGTTTCACTAAAGCCTTCATATTCAATGCCTTGCTTATCAAGTGCTTCTACAAGTTTTGTGTCACCTTTTACTATACGAGTTGTGTAAACTTGAGAACCATCATTTGACGTTGCTTTTATATAACTTTGACCTATCTCAACTTTGCCTACACTTTTAGACTCTACTAAAGATTTAAGTTCAGAGTAACTTACTTGCTTTACTTTAGTATTTGTACCAAGTGCACCATTATTTGCAGCAGTGCCATCGCCAACAACTAGTTTAAAAAGTACTATAATTACTACTGAAAAAACAGCAAAAGTAATTAAGGGGTTTTTATTAAAAAAATTATTATTATTGTTATTATCGTTTTCTTGATTTGACATCTATGTTTTCTCTTTTATTGTTTTAATTTTAGGATTAAGGTAACCCATTCGTCTTGTACTATTTTTTCAACTATGTCACACTCTTTATAAAAGTTAAGTACTTTAGTTTCATACTTATCTAATATACCTGAGAGGACTAAAATTCCATCTTTTTTTAATGCTTTTTTCAAATCATTTGCTATAAAAGTAAGTACATCAGCTACTATGTTTGCGACTACAACATCATACTGTTTATTTACTACTGAAGAAGAACCTTCCCAGATATTTGCAAACTCTAGTTCATTTAACTTGGCGTTTACTATCGAGTTCTCAACTGATATAGGGTCAGTGTCACAAGCATCTACATCTGCTCCAAGTTTCATAGCTCCAATGCCCAGGATACCACTACCACAGCCTACATCTAAAACACTCGAACTCTTCTTAACATACTGTGAAACCGCTCTAAGCGCTGATGCTGTTGTTGGATGATGTCCAGTTCCAAACGCCAAGGCTGGATCTATAACGATGTTTATAAGTTCTTCATCTGGTTCATCCCAAGTAGGATGAATGTAAAACTTATCTATAGCAAGAGGCTGAATACTCTGCTGATAAGATTTCACCCAGTCACTATTTTCTAGCTTACTCTGAATACATTCAACTTCTATGACAGTCCCAAGAGCTTTTTGGAGAGCTTCGCTAAACTGTTCGATTCCCCATATAATAGTATCTAGTTCATCTTCACTTCTGATGACAAAACCATCGTCTATTTCTTCAAAACCAACTGGCAAAGTATCTGATAAAAAATCTGAAAAGAGAGAATTGTGTGAGGAAACTTTAACTACTAACTCGTAGTAATGCTCTTGCATTACTCCGCGACACCCATTACAGCACCTAGTTTTTCTTTAAGAACTTGAGGTGTAAAAGGTTTAACGATATAGTTATTTACTCCAGCTTTGAGAGCTGTAATAACTTCGGCTTTACCACCTTCAGTTGTTACCATGATTATTGGAGTGTCTTTAAAACGCTCATCTGCACGAACTTTTTGAACAAGCTCAAGACCATTCATCTCTGGCATGTTCCAGTCAGTAATTAACATATCAATATCCGGGTTAGCATCCATAGCTGCCCAACCTTCAACACCATCAGCACCTTCTAGAATATCTTTGTATCCAAGACGAGCAAGTGTGTTTTTAATAATACGACGCATTGTAGAGCTATCATCGACAACAAGTAATTTCAATTGAAATCCTTTTATATAATATTTATAAAATTTTAGTGCTCTAATAATAGCAAAATTTTGTTTGTTTTACTATTAATCTAAGAGTTTGAACATTTTTGGAAGGTCAAGTGTTCCTTCATAATATGCTTTTCCAATAATCACACCATCAACTTCTTTTGTAGCGATTAAAGCTTCAATATCACCTGCATCTTTAACACCACCGCTTGCGATGGTACTTACTCCACTAGCTCTTGCTATGTCAAGAGTAAACTCTACATTAACACCAGAGAGAGTTCCATCTTTTCCAACATCAGTACAGATAATAGCTTCAACACCAGCGTTTGCGAACTCTTTTGCTAAGTCGGTTGCTTTCATCGATGAAACTTCACCCCAACCTTCAACTGCTACATAGCCATCTATAGCATCAATTCCAACGGCAATAGGATACTTACTTGCCATATCTCTTACGAACTGAGGATTTTTCACAGCAATAGAACCTAAAATGATTCTATCGATTCCAATTTCTAGCATTTTTTTGATAGTTTCTTCATCACGAATACCACCACCTAGTTCGAGTTTAACATTACAGTTTTCTCTAATTTTAACTATCGAGTCTAAGTTTTTTGGTTCACCTGCAAAAGCACCATTTAGATCAACTAAGTGAACCCACTCTGCACCCATCTCTTCAAACTTTTTGACAAGTTCATAAGGCTCGTTTGAGTATATTTTTGCACTATCCATGAGACCTTTTGTAAGTCTAACTGCTTGTCCATCTTTTAAATCTATCGCTGGGTATAAAGTCATTATTGTTATTTCCTATAATTTAATAAAGTTTTCTAAAATTTTGAGTCCGTTTTCATGACTCTTCTCTGGGTGAGGCTGAATGCCCATTATATTACCATGAGCTACTGCTGATGTAAACTTATATCCATAGTCTGTTTCACCTATGATATCCTCTTCATTTGAGCAAGTAACATGATATGTATGCACAAAGTATAGGTAATGGTTTTCATCAAGTCCTTCAAAAAGTGGGTGCTCTTTTGTAAACATTCTATTCCATCCCATATGGGGGACTTTAAGTGGCTCACTGAATTTTGACTCATCGAAAGCTTTTACATGTCCCTTTATAAGACCTAGACCCTCATGTTCTCCAAACTCTTCACTTGATTCAAAAAGAAGTTGCATACCTAAACAGATTCCTATCATAGGCTTTCCACTTGCTGCAAAATCTTTGATGGCGTTTATCATATTTCTCTCACGAAGATGTTCCATCGCATCACCAAAAGCACCTACACCTGGTAAAATTAGCTTGTCATATTCTTTGAATTTTGAAGGATCACTCTCTACAAATGTATCTTTGCCTAACTTAGCAAATGCATTTTTCACACTTGCTAAGTTTCCCATGTTGTAATCAACTATTGCTATCATTAATTCTCTCTATTATTTGTACGGGTAAATCTAATATAAACCGCTAAACTTATCACAAGTAAAGCGACACCAACTATTATGTATATTGCGTCCATCAACTTGTCTGGATCTGTAATCGCGAACTTAAATACCAACATCAATGCCTCTATCGAGAGTGCAATAATAATAGAACCTAAGAACTTAACCATCGTTTTATGTGGTCCAGAGATGTCAACTTCTTTATGATGACCAAGAACTTCCTCTTCAATCAGTGTTTTTGCCAAGTCAAATATGGCTAAGGATAGAGTTAAGAGTATTGTTGCTTTAAACATCGCATCAATTGAGAGATGCGAGAGTGTTATCTCTTTAACAAAAAAACTCTGAACACCATGACTAAAAAGTAGTAGTGCTACTGCTATAAGTGCAAAAGCAAAAAGTGCATAAGAGTATTTAAATGTTTTTGCAAAAAAACTATCATATGTATTTAAACGCGATATTTTTAAAACATCATTTAAAGGCATATCAAGACATGCTACATACTTTAAGTTATGATTTTCATCAAAAATTGGTGCAGAGGCAGTAACGGTAAGTTCTTGAGTTATTAAAGATGGGTAAGGGTCAGTAATAGTACAGCGTTCTTCTCTTACTGCACGGTAGTAATAGGCACGGTCAGCACGAATCTTACCTTCATCTTCATCTATGCGTTTTGTAGCTGTAAAGGTAGATGTAACCTGTACACCTTTGTTATCTAAGAGGTAAGCCCCTTCACAATTTTCCAAATCTGCTTTTATCTTCAGTAAACGCGGAAGAATCATATCTTTGCTTAACGAAGGAAGTCTGTTTGGAATATTTTTAGAAAAAAGATAACAGAAGTACGCCCTTGCTTTCGTGCGTCCTTCGGAAAAGAGTTGTATATCTGCTGCTACCATCTCATCTCACCTTTGATGTATATAATTTCGGAATTATAACTAACAAATAATTATAAATAGGTTACTTACTTTCAAAACCTTCAGGAAGTTCGCCACTGTGCATATGTGTAGATGTAGGATGTTGTGTTATGCTAGGGCCAAATACTTTTTTCATTATCCCTTTCAATCCTTTTTCATTCTCTTCATACTCTAGTTCTGATTCTTGAAGAGACATCTCCCATGCTGTTGAAAAACCAGGAGCCTTCATCATCATTTTTCTTAAGGCACTATCATAAATATTTAATAATTTCATCTCTGCACGACCAGGTTTTTGTCCTAAGGTTTGTACTGTTACTCTAAGATTTTCATTCTCTTTTTTAAGTTTTTCTAAATCTTTTTCAAGATTTTTACTTCCCTCATTTGTAATTTTCATCTGACGGTTCAAATGTTCTTTATACTCTTTAATCTCTTTTTTATATCCACTCATCTCAAAACGAGACTTTAAATAACTCAAAAACCAACCAACGACAACACCACCGATTATAAATAAAATAGCTTGAAAACTCAACTCCATATAATACTCCTTGTATTTTAGAGTTTAACAAAATTCGGTTAATAATCAACTTTAGGGCACCTCTAAAAACCCTTGTTTTCTCAGCACTATAGCAGATGAGCTAATGTGAGACGAAAGTATGCAGGAGCTACTAGTAGCTTCAATTACTTTCAACGAAGCAGTAGCTTATCTGCTATAGTGCCCATAGGGAGCCAAGAAGAGAAGTAATCTTGCACAGAATTTTTCATCGTCGTAGCTAAGGCTATGACTCAAAAAAAGTTCTGCACAATCTTATCTCTCTTCTTGGCTCTGAGAATTTAAGGGTTTTTAGAGGTGCCCTAAAATCTTAGATATAATGTCACTAATGAATGAAGAGATAAAAAGAATAGCCATTGTACGACTCTCAGCACTTGGTGATATAGTAAATAGTGCAGTTGTACTCCAGTTTATTCATCAACAATACCCTCATGCAAAAATAGAGTGGATAACTGAAGAAGTATTTTCTCCCCTACTAGCAAATCACCCTTTAATAAATAAAACTCATACTGTTAATCTCAAAAAGTTTAAAAAAGAAAAGAGTTTTTCACTTTTACTAACTACAATAAAAAAACTTCGTAACTTAAACGACTTTGATATTGTTATCGATATGCAAGGACTTATCAAATCGGCTATAGTCTCTCGTTTGATTGGCTCTTATACACATGGATTTGACAAAAACTCTACTAGAGAATCTTTAGCATCATGTTTCTACAAAACTTCATCAAGTATTCCATATGAAGATGGTGTTGTCACAAGAAACACTTTTCTTGTAGGAGACGCTTTAAAGTTTGAAATCACTGATGATATGATTTTAAATAAAGAACCTATTTTTCCTGTTAATAAAACTTTGAGTATTGAAAAAAACGAGATGAAAAATATTGCATTTATAATAGGTGCATCATGGGAATCAAAAATATACCCTAAGGAAGAAGTAGTAAAACTCTGTGACAAACTACAGCAAAATCTATTTATCATCTGGGGAAGTGAAGAAGAAAAACTAAATGCAGAGTGGATTTGTGAACATTCTACTAATACACGCATAGCTCCTAGACTAAAGCTTGACGAGCTTCTCTCTTTCCTATCACAGATGGATTTAGTTATTGGAAATGACACAGGACCGACACATATGGCATGGGCTCAAAATATTCCTTCCATAACACTTTTAGGCCCAACTACAACGAGAATGATTTATCAAACACCAACCAATGTTGGTATAAAGTCCCCATCAGAAGTTAACATCTTAAAAATCAATAAGAATGACTTCTCTATTAAAGAAATCCCTTATCAAACAATTTTACAAAAAGCAGAGGAGCTTCTAAATGGGCTATAAACTACTACTTATTTTAGAAAAAATTCTTATGATTCTTCCAAGAAGTTTCCGTAAAGCTTTCTTCTCAAGCTTAGCAACTCTTGCTTATTATGTCTCTTCTAAACATAGAAAAATTGTAAGACAGAACCTTGAATTTGCTTTTGATGGGAAAATGAGTGAAGAGGAAGTAAACGCCATTGTTAAGTATAGTTTTAAAAATTTAGTTTTTAACTTTCTACATATTTTAGAGCTGAGAAATATGAGTTTAGATGAGTTAGGAAAAAGAATAACTGTAGAGAATATAGAAGCTGTTGAAAAAGTTCATGAAGAGGGACGTGCTGTTATATACATCACTACTCACTATTCATCTTGGGAACTTGGTGGTGCTTCACTAGGGGCATTTGTTGAGCCTGTAGCAGCTGTATATAAAAAGATGAAGAACCCTGTTTATGAGGAGTGGCTTTTAGAAGGACGTGCAAGGTTTGGAAATACAAACCTTGAAAAAACAAATGTTGCTAAACCTCTCATCAAACTTATCAAAAACAAAAAAGCCAGTGGAATTCTTATCGATACAAATATAAATCCACAGGAAGGTGTTATGATTGACTTTATGGGAAAACCTCTACGTCAGACTTATACACCTGCCTACTTAGCAAGAAAGTTCAATGCTGCGGTCATTCCTGTAACTATAAGAACTGATGATGAGGACAACTATACACTCATGCTCTTTGATGAAATTCCGGTAGAAAAGACAGATGATGAAAAAGCAGATATTTTAAAAGCGACTCAGCTACAAGCTGACTGGTTAAGTAACTTAATAAGAAAAGAACCTAAGTTTTGGTTCTGGTTACATCGTCGCTTTAAGAATGACCATCCAGAGATTTATAACTAGATATTTATATTTTTATCTTCACACTCTTTTGTACGTGCTTCAAAGAGCTTAAGAATCGTTAGAAAAAATGCAGTGATTGCAGGTCCAAGTATCACTCCCCAAAATCCGAATGTTGTAAGCCCAGCTATCATAGCGAAGAAGATTACTAGTTCATTTAACTTTGTGTCTTCCTCTTTTAAAAGATGTTTATTTATCTCTTTAATAATCAATGGTTTAACAAATGTATCTGCGATAATTGAGATAACAACAATAGAGTAAAGTGCTATGAAGATGGCGTTTGAACTGTTTCCAACTGAAAACTCATACACCATAAATGGTAGCCACATCAACACTCCACCAACCACTGGAACTAAAGAAGCAAAACCGTACATGATACCAAAAAGAAGACCGTTGTAACCCATATAAGATACAGCAGCACCAAATAATACACCCTCGAACATAGCAGTTGCAATGATAGAGTAAAAAACAACACTCATAACATCAGAGAGTTCTCGTGCTAAAACTGTGCTTTCATCTACTGACATCTGAACAACACGCTTTAAAAATGAGACAATTACACTTCCGTTATACTGTGCAAAAAAGTAAAAAACTATAACTAAAAATGCATTTTTCAAAAAACCTGCACTAAAAGCACCAATTTTACCAGCTATAGCTAGTGCATTTGTAGTGAGGTTGTTTATATTAATATCTTGAAACGCTTCACTCAAATATGGTTTTAAAAAAAGAAGATAAGTTGGTGGTGTTTGAACAAAATCTTTTAAGTAGATCTCTATTTTTTCTAAAGTCTGAGCAGATATAGAGTTAAGTTCTATAGTTAATGTTGCTAAGAAGTAGCCCAGTGGTGCAAAGAAAAGTGCAGCTAAAAGGATACTTGAGACAGAAGCTGCAAGTAGTCTGTTTTTTAAATACTTCTCTAAAACTTTTTGAATATTAGATGTAGAAACTGCAAGAAGTGCTGCTATAGTGATAACAAGTAAAAATGGTGCGTATAAAAAATACATCCAGTAAAGAGATGTAGCAAAAAGAATTGCTATGAAATATTGTGGCTTCAAAAGAGTGTTCCATCACTGTTTACGTATTCCATATTAAGTACATCATAAGTAGCACGAGTTGCACGACGACCTTTTGCCGTACGTTCTAAGTAACCATTTGCTATTAAGTAAGGCTCTAGTACATCTTCAACTGTCCCTTCATCTTCACTAAGTGAAGCAGCGATAGAACTAAGTCCCATCGCTCTACCCTTTGCAGAAACTAAAAGGTTTAGTAAACGCAGGTCCATCTCATCAAAACCATGAGAGTTAATACCAAGTTCATTTAGAGCATACTGAGTACGAGAGTGATTAATATCTAACTCTTCTGCCACTTCAGCAAAATCTCTAACTCTACGGAGTAAACGCAGTGCTATACGTGGTGTACCACGACTACGCCTTGCTATCTCTAGTGATGCTTCTTTAACTATTTCACGCTCTAGCTTGTTAGATGCTTGAACAATAATACGAGCAAGTTCATCAGATGTATAAAACTGCATACGAAAACTCATACCAAATCTATCACGTAAAGGGTTTGAGAGCATTCCCGCACGAGTAGTTGCACCTATAAGTGTAAACCTAGGCAAATCAATCTTCACCGTTTGTGCAGCAGGTCCACTCCCTATAATGATGTCTATTCTATAATCTTCCATAGAAGAGTACAGAATCTCCTCTACAGCTGGAGAGAGACGATGAATCTCATCTATAAATAGAATATCACCCTCTTCTAAGTTAGTAAGTATAGCTGCAAGGTCTCCGCTTTTTTCTATCATAGGAGCTGCTGTAACTTTGATATTTGTATTCATCTCATTTGCGATGATAAGTGCTAGAGTAGTTTTTCCAAGTCCGGGAGGTCCATAAAAAAGTACATGATCAAGGGCTTCTTCGCGTTTTTTAGATGCTTCAATGAATACACCAAGGTTTTTTTTAATCTGTTCTTGGCCTATATATTCGCTCCAAGCATCAGGACGGAGAGTAACTTCATTACTCTCCTCTTCCATGCTAAAAGTTTCTATCTCCACGAGTCTTTCATCCATTAATATGTATGTTCCTCTTTTGGAAAATCTTTAGAGACAACTTCCTCAGCATACTCTTTCACTGCATCCTTAACTAAAGATGCTCCATCCATGTACTTCTTAACAAACTTTGGAGTAAAGGCTTCAAAAAGTCCTAACATATCTGAAAACACAAGAACCTGTCCATCTACATCTTTTCCTGCACCTATACCAATAACAGGGATAGAAACAGCTTCTGCAATCTCTTTAGCTACATCAGCTTTTGTACCCTCTATAACCATACAAAATGCACCGGCCTTTTCTATAGCAAGAGCATCTGCTATAAGGTGCTCTCTCTCCTTATCTGTTTTACCCTTAACTTTGTAACCACCCTCACTTCTTACTGATTGAGGTAATAGTCCAATATGTCCGCACACTGCAATTCCATTATCAGTTAAATGCTTTACAATCTCTGCTTTATCAACTCCACCTTCAATCTTCACACAATCAGCTTGTGTCTCTTGAAACATCTTTATAGAGTTCTTCAGAGCTAATTCTTTATCTATATAAGTTCCAAATGGCATATCTGCAACGATAAAGCTATTTGGTGCACCTGCACATACTGCATTAGTATGATAAATCATTTGTTCCAATGTAGCACTTATAGTATCACTCTTACCAGCAAAACTCATGTTTAAACTATCGCCAACAAGTATCATGTCAGCACTCTGGGCTACAAGCTTAGAAAATAGTGCATCATAGGCAGTTATCATCACTAAGGGCTTATTGCCTTTACTTTTATTTATTGATGAAATTGTTAATTTTTTACGCATTTTAAAACTCTTTATATATTAATTGAGGTATTTTAACTAAAAATTGCTATAATCTTATCAATATAGGAGAATTTTTTAATGGGTATAAGAAGCGATTTAGATGCTAACTTTGATTTCGAAATCGTTGATGAATTTCTTGATCACTATTCTATGATGGTTGACAGTATGGAAGTGATGATTATTGACTTATCAAAACCAAATATGTATCAACGTAGTGTTGATGAACTATTTCGTGTTTTTCACAATATTAAATCTGCATCCGGCTATCTTAAGATACTGCCTATGAGTAAACTTGCTTCATTTGTTGAAGATGAGTTGGAAATGCTCAGAAAAAGGAAACCACCCATTAGCGAAGAGACAACTAACTGGCTTTTAGAAATCAGTGATATGTTTGCCACTTGGCATGATGATCTTAAACTAGATAATCAACTTAGTAAAATAAAATACTCTCTACTTAAAATACCTGACTTGGAAAAATAAAAATTGAAAAAACTTGTAGCATATATAACTTCTGGATATCCAGAAAAATCGTTCAGTGTTGATTTAGCATTAGCACTTGGAGAAAATGGTGTTGATACATTAGAGTTTGGTGTGCCTTTCTCTGATCCTGTTGCAGATGGTCCTCTTATAGAAAAAGCAAATCATAAAGCACTAGAGCTAGGTTTTAAATTTAAAGACCTTCTTGACATATCACGTCAAGTGGCACCAAAAGTAGACACTCTATGGATGGGATACTTTAATAGCTTTTATCAACAAGATATGAAACAATTACTCCCTTTAGCACATGAATTAGGAGTGAACGGTCTTATCATTCCTGATTTACCACATGAGGAAGCACAGCTATACAAAAAACTTTTTGATGAGAACTCTCTTTCAAATATATCTTTTGTTGCTCCAACAGATACAGAAGATAGGATCAAAGAGGTTGTAGCTGATGCAAAAAAATTCATATATATGGTTGCATATACTGGTATAACAGGCTCAGGACAGGCGGAAGACCTACAACCTTTCTTAAGCTCTATAAAAAAACATTCTCAAACACCTGTATATGTTGGTTTTGGTGTAAATGCTAAAACAGCTAAAGATAAAGTTGTTGGTGCAGATGGTGTTATCGTTGGAAGTGCTTTTATAGACATACTACTTAGAGAAGAACTCTCTTACACTCAAAAAATAAATGAGTGTAGTGAATTGGCTAAGATTATTAAAAGTGAAATAAACTAACTTTTAAAATCTATAGCTATTTTTCTTTCCACCCTGTTCTATCTGGATAGCTTCTCTAAGTATATAGAGTTGGACTCCAGTTTTTTTATCAACTATCTGTTGAAACTTCTGTTTTGAATTTCTAGGGTCATACCCAATAGCCTGTACCTTATCTTCACGAGATAATATTAGACAAGAGTTTGCTATGGTATACATCTCAAGTTCTATAGAGTTTGAAGTAGTATTAACTGGAGCTTTTTTCAGTATTTCTAATGTAGGGCAAGCAAGAGTTTTGTGCAGAATTAAATCTGCACTAAGAAAAGAGAAAGAAAATAGTAAATAAGAGAGTAGCTTCAAGCTAGTCCATCTGCCATTTAAAGATAATACTTGTATATGCAGAAACTATTTGGTTTACATGGTATGTTTTGCCTTCTCTAGTGTTATCAGCCTGAATGCTCATAACTCTTCCACCAAGTTCCCAGTCAACAGATTTCCCAAGATGAATATTTATGCCTAAATCTCCACCAAAGTATGGATCAGAAATAGTTCGAGTGAAATTTTCTTTATCAGCTCTAAACGCCATATTTGCTATACCTGCATTTGCACCCATGTAAGCATTGAAAACTTTTGATATGTTGAACTTATACTGAATTTCAGCACCATAAGTCACTATATAATCATGCTTACTTTCATTGTCATAAAAATACCTACCACTTACAAAAACTCTAAAGTCTTTTGACTCGGCACCAATTTTAAGACCTGCATGTCCAAGCCATGTATTGTTTATAGTATTGTTTGTTCGTACTCCATACTCATAGTTAAGTGCATCTATACCACCTTCTATACCAACTAGAGAACTACTGTTAAACTCATACTCTGATATATCAGCCGCTAAAGATGAAGCTGCTAAAATAGCTCCAAAGATTACTGTTTTAAATTTACTTTTTATCATTTTTTCCCTTTATTTAAATTCTCTAGAAATTACTAAGTTATTTAATGTAATTGTACTAGGAAGTGTTGTTGACACTTCTAGGTCAACATAGGCTCGACCATCAACTCTACAGTCCCCAATACTGTTCTCAGTAGTGTCATCCATAGAATCACCTATGTCGTGAATAACCAAGCCGAGTGAATTCGTACTGACAGTATATGTAAAGTTGGAATTTCTAAACTGATCTAAAGCTCCATCAAGCTCAATATATATTCTATATACAGCATGGTCAAGCCCACTTGGCAAGCTTAATGTATCTGATATTAGCCCTGTACCTCTTAATGTATGTTTAATTGCTTCACCAATTTTTACCGTTTGCCCAAAACTATTTTGTTCGCCAACTAAATTTGCTGAAAGTACAACATCTTTTGCAGCTAAATAGTAATCATAAGTTATTTCAACTTCTGCTAAACCATTTGAGTCGAACTCTACTGCTGAAGTTTTTGCTGTAGCTACCCACTCTTGCCCTACTATACACTCATCCTGTCTAAAGTTATTTCCTGTTGCAAAGCCCAAGTCTGTAGTCGTAGCCCCTTCATACTGATCACTAAGAACTCTCTCGAAATTATCAGCTGCTCCACTAGAAGTTATGTCCCACTTACCAGAAGCATTGTAAGAGTAGCCATTACCAAATGTCATAAGGAATTGATCATTTGTACCACTATTTTCTACAACAGTACTAAAGTCAGCAAATACTTCTGCATTGGCTGCGGCTCCACTACCTGTGACATCACCTGCTGCATTCGTTATTGTTAGCGCACCATCTGCATATCCAGCACCACTTTGTACTATCTCAATAAAAGAGACTGGGTATCTAACAACTGTTGAAGCCATTGCATTTTCACCATCTTCTTCACCTGTAAATATGATGGTAGCTGAATTTTTATAGCCTGCTCCAATATTATCTACGGTAACAGAATCTACAGCAAAACCAATTGAAGCTGAAACTTGAGCTGGCACATCTTCGCCTTCATTAGACAGAGTTAAACTAGCATCTGAATAACCACTACCACCACTATTTAACCTAACTTCTTCTAAGGCATAACCTACAGTAGCACTCAATACAGCGTCTCCGCCACCTACACCTAAAGCATCAACAGCAGCTACACTATATCCTGAACCACCGTTAAATACAGTTACTGCAGTAATTACACCAGCTGTTACAGCAGAAACTTTTGCAGTTGCTCCTGTGCCATCTCCACCTATTATTAAATCATCCCCGACAGCATATCCAGTACCACCAGAAGTAACTGAAATCGATTTCACCGAACCTGTGCTTTCAAGAACAGCAGTAGCACTAAAACCTGAACCTCCAGCTGCACTTACAGTTGGAGTAGATGTATAGCCAGTACCTGCATTATCTAAAGTAAGTATTGCAAAACCAGTTGCTGATGTCTTAGTAGTAAAAAATGTACCAGCTGCTTCAAGCACTGCTGTTGCCGAGAAACCATAACCTGTTCCTTGGGCTACAACTGTTGGAGGAGTTACATACTCTTTACCACCACTAATAATGTTCACTTCACTAATTCCACCAAAATCAGACAGGTATGCAGTCGCTTCAAATCCTCCAGCACCAAATGAAACATCCGGAGCGATAGAGTAGTTAGAACCACGACTAGTTAAATTAACTTGCATGACAGAACCCGATGCAACTTTGATTTTGTCATCTGTCGTATCTATAGTTGCACTGCCTTTATGATACATATATTCTAAAGGACCTGAAGTATCATTTGCATAACCAGCTATAAGAGCTACAGAGATTCCAGGATTGCTATTCACTCTATTGGAATATTTATCAGTAATAGCTACCACCATTTTTTCAACAAACTTAGCATTATCACTGTCATTCGAAGTTGACACATAAGATATACTCATAGCAGTTGGTGGACCCGAAACTACGACTACATTAAATACTTCGGTGATACTCACATTTTCATTATTTACACCTTTAAAAGTTGCAATGGCTTTAATAGGTACTACACCTGAAATAGTATTACTGATAATACTCAAACTTGCACTATTCTTCGTGAGTGTTTGTGTCTCAGCTGCTGGATTAGTTGCATTTGAATCATCTATATCTGCTAATGCAGTATTGAGAACAGTTACTACTATTGATGTAATATTTGAATCTTCAAGTAAGTTATCATCCTTATCCTTTACATAGAAAGTAATAAGTTTCGTACTCTCTAAATCCATTGTAATATTGCCATCTGAATAACTACTCGTTAAGAAATAGTCAGTCAAAATCTCTTGGCCTGGTTCTGATTCAATACTAACTATAAAGTCAGTAATTTGTGTTGGCTCAGAATCATGATAAAAACCAAATGTTATGTTTGATTCATTTGAGTCAAGACTTTTTGGAGCACTGTAAACAAAACTCGCTGTACCATTGACTAGGGAAACTTCTGATGATATAAAACTACCTATATCTCTTCCTGTTTGCACATCATCTGGATAAACAATTTTTACACTTCCTGTAGTAAACGGATTGTTAAAAGAGTCTCTTACATCTACATTAATGTATATTGTTTCACTGTTTAAAGTCACTACTTTTGTAGTTTCACTCATATAAATCGATGCTGTAGGTGGAGAGTATGTCACAAGTAAATCTTTTGTTGCTACTAGTGCATTTCCTTTATAAGAAAAAGTAAAAGTTAAATCTGAAATTTTAGTTAGTGTTGTTGGTCCTACAAAACTAAACACCGCAATCCCATTTGAAACAGTCGCTTCATTCTCTAAAAATCTACCACCATTTGCATTTTGATTTATTATCTCACTTGGATAAGCTACAGAAATTGTTCCAGAATTCAAACTTTGATTGTTCTCGTCAAATGCTAAAACTTCTACTGAAATAGTTTCTCCATCAGAAACGACAGTAATCGAGGAGTTTGTAAGTCTAATAACAGGTACTTCTGGATTGAAATCAACTCTCCAGTTAACAGGTGTACCTAAGCCTGCTGCATCTTCAAATATAAATGTTTCTGAAACAGTTGCAACACTCGTCGTGAGGATGTTATTTGGTCCTTTGTAGCTAAATGAAGCTTGACCATTTACCACCGCAATACTTAATTCAGTAAATTTTCCTAAGTCTGTTCCATTACTTATCTCAGCTGGAAACTTAACATTGATAGTTCCACTATTTACAAAATCACCATTTGTATCAAGCGCATTGATCACAACTGTATGAAGTTGATTATCCTTAGAAATCGTTGTAATAGCTTCATTAATAGCTAAACTTGTTATAGCAGGAAGAGAAGGGTTATACTCCATCGTTAAAGCTGTACTAACTGTCTGATTCTCTTTGTATTTAAATGTAAATATTTGATCCGCTATCTGTGATAATGGATTTGGTCCTGTAAAAGTAAATGTAGCTTTACCATTTACAATTGCTGCTTCTGCTTGCACAAATGTACCACCTGATACTGCACCACTTGTTATCGCTACTGGATATTCTACTACTATATTTCCACCACTAAAAGCTTTGTTTGCACTATCAAACGCCAACACTGTAACTGTTTCAACTTGAGCATCATTTGTTAAAATTACCGTTGGGCTCTCTACTCTCAGTGTTGGTGTATCTGGTGTAAAGTTTGTTGTCCAGTTTACTGTATTTGTATTATTTGCTGCATCTGTAAATACAAATGTCTCTGTCGCAGTTGCTGCACTCGTCGCTACTAAATCTGTTGGACCTGTATAACTAAAACTTGCTTGTCCATTAGTAATATCAATGCTAAACGATGTAAACGTACCTAAGTCGGTTCCATTGCTAATCTCCGCTGGAAACTTAACATTAACTGTTCCGCTATTTACAAAGTCACCATTTGCATCTAATGCATTGATTACTACTGTATGTGTTTGTGAGTTTTGAGTTAAAACAGTTGTTGACTCATTTATAGCCAAACTATTTATCTGTGGTAAGTCTGGTGTGTACTGCATTGTTAACGCCGTACTTACTGTTTGGTTCTCTTTATACTTAAATGTAAATACTTGGTTTGCTATTGTCGCTAATGGGTTTGGTCCCGTGAAGTTAAATGTTGCTTTACCATTTACTATATTTGCTTCATTCTGTGTAAACGTACCACCTGAAACGCTACCATCCGTTATTGCTGTTGGGTACTCCACTAATATTGTTCCCGTATTAAACGCTTGATTATTACTATCAAACGCCAATACCGTTACAGTCTCCGTCTGAGCATCGTCCGTTAAGATAACTGTTGGGCTCTCTACTCTCAGTGTTGGTGTATCTGGTGTAAAGTTTGTTGTCCAGTTTACTGTATTTGTATTATTTGCTGCATCTGTAAATACAAATGTCTCTGTCGCAGTTGCTGCACTCGTCGCTA
>JAYEJR010000104.1:31059-68287 GCA_034660715.1 Campylobacterota bacterium
ATGGGTTTGGTCCCGTGAAGTTAAATGTTGCTTTACCATTTACTATATTTGCTTCATTCTGTGTAAACGTACCACCTGAAACGCTACCATCCGTTATTGCTGTTGGGTACTCCACTAATATTGTTCCACTCTCGAAAGCTTTGTTTGTAACACTATCAAATGCTAAGATAGTGACTGTTTCTGTTTGTTCATCTGTTGTTAATGTGACGGTAGGGCTTTCTACTCTTATAACAGGAACATTTGGCACAAAATTAACTGTCAAAGGAGCAGTAATACCAGGATTTGCTTTATCATAAAGTGTAAATGTAGTTGTTGCAAGAGTTCCTGAAGTCGCTAATAAATTCGATGGTCCATGATATGTAAATGAAACCCGTCCATCTACAATACTTGGACTTGCGGGACTAAAGTATCCAACATCAACACCTGTATTTCCATATTGTATACCAACACTTAAATCTATGTCCGTAGTACTTTGATCAGTATATGCAAATAATGTTAAAGACTTTGTTTCTTCGGACTGAGATATGTTAATTATTGATTCCGAAAGTGTCAATGTTTGCAAAACTGGTTCACCTATAGAGATAGAACTACTTGGTGTATAGTTAACATGTAGAGTCTCAGTTACATCTCCATTAGTTGTACTAAAAAAAGTATAGTCTGAAAATGTATCCCCTGCATCAACTCTCCCTTGCAAATCTACTGGAGCAACATAAGTGAATTGTGCTATTCCATCTACGATAGTTGCAGTATTTGGAGAAAATTGACCTGCATCAGGTTTTTGTGGGTACTGAACAGTAATTGAACCTTCTGTATTTAAAGTACCACTGGCATCAAAAGCTCTAATATATACTGCTACTTGCTGCCCACTACTAGAAACATTGATATCATCTAAAAAGACGAACTGTAATGTTACAGGATCTTTAGTTGAGTTTACATCAATAGGAGGTAAGGTATTATTAATATCTGGAGGAGTTGTCGTATTACTTTCAGGAGTGTCACTATTATTCCCCTGACAACCAGATAGAGAAAAAGCCATCATTAATAGTGTGGCTGATAAAAATATTTTAATTAAATTCATACAGTATTCCTTGTATTTTATTACATTTAGTTGATAATTATAACTTGTGGCATATAAAGTTATCTTTAAAGCCTTCTATTTGATAGCTTTTGCACAGATATAGGCACTAGAAAATGCCCATTGGAAATTATAACCACCAAGTTCTCCAGTTATATCGGCAACTTCACCAATAAAGTAAAGTCCTTTTACATTTTTTACCTCTAATGTCTCTTTGACTAATGTTTCTGTTAGTATTCCCCCACGACTTACTTCAGCTTTTGTAAAACCAAAATTTCCGGCTGGGGAGAACGAATAAGCATGGATAAGAGATAATTTTCTCTTATCTTCTATTGTCAATTTTCTACACTCTTTATCTTCAATATTTAATGCAGATAAAATTGCTTTACTTAATCTTTTTGGTAAGCCAATTGCAGTGCTTATTTGTTTTTTACTTCCATCTATAACTTCTAATATATTTACATTTGGAAGAAAATTTATACTTATTATTCCTTTTTTCCAATACAAAGAAGCCGAAAGAACAGCCGGACCACTTATACCTTTATGTGCAAAAAGCATCTCTTCATTTATAACTCTTTCATCTACTTTTATCTCCACATAACAGCTAAGCCCACTTAGTTCTCTCATCCAAAACTGTTCCTTTTGAACAGTAAGACCAACTAGTGCTGGAGTGAACTCTTTCACATTTAGTCCAAAGCTTTTTGCGATATCTAAACCTATTTCACTAGCACCTAAGGTTTGAAAACTCTTACCACCAGTTGCTACTACTACATTTTTGGCTTGAAAAGTCCCTCTGTTGGTTGATACTTTAAAACATTCCTCATTTTTGGTTACTTTTTCTATTGTTCTATCTAATAATATTTCAGCATGTTTAGAGTTTCTTTTAAAAACATCAATAATCTCATCTGAGCTATGTTTACAAAAATAGTAACGATTTTTTCTTAGCTCTAATTCGACTCTGTTTCTATCTAAAAAATTAAGCAGGTCATCGCGAGAAAACTTCTTTAATGCATATGAGACAAACTCACTATCCCCATCAAAGTTTTTCACTTCTACTTCTGTATTTGTTATATTACACTTTCCACCACCAGAAATTTTAAGTTTTTTTGCAACTTTATCATTTCCCTCAAGGATTAGCACACTTTTTTTCTTCCCTAGGTTTGCTGCACACATAAGTCCACTTGCACCTGCACCAAGAATAATTACATCATATATTTTCATAAGCAAATTATACGATATAATTACAAAAAATATTTATAAAGAAGTAAGAATGAGCAATAAACTCCACATCGTATCACTTGGATGTACGAAAAACCTAGTTGATACAGAAGTTATGATGGGAAAACTAAAAAACTTTGAACTCACTGACAACAACGAAGAAGCAGATGTTATCATTGTAAATACTTGTGGCTTTATTGATGCTGCTAAAGAGGAGTCTGTAAATACAGTGCTATCTCTGCACGATGAGAGAAAAGAGGACTCACTTTTAGTTATGGCTGGTTGTTTAAGTGAACGCTACCAAGATGACCTTATGACTCAAATACCAGAAGTTGATATCTTTACAGGGGTTGGTGACTATGACAAAATAGATGAGCTTTTAGTAGAGAAAAAAAGTCGATTCTCGGACGATGTTTATCTAATAGATGGGGCAGAACGTGTTGTAACTGGTTCAACTTATCATGCTTATATAAAACTCTCAGAAGGGTGTAACCAAACTTGTAGTTTTTGTGCTATTCCATCTTTCAAAGGAAAATTAAATTCTCGTGATTTAGACTCCATAGCTAAAGAGGTTGAAGGACTTGTTAAACAAGGGTACTATGACTTTTCATTTGTATCTCAAGACTCAAGTTCATACCTTCGTGATCAAAACATCAAAGATGGGTTATCTCTTCTTATCCAAAGAATAGAACTTATTGATGGAGTGAAATCTGCTCGTATTTTATACCTTTATCCATCTACAACGACTATAGCCTTACTTAAAAATATAGCCAAAAGCGAAATTTTTCATAATTACTTTGATATGCCGATACAGCATATAAATGATGATATGCTGCGTTTAATGAAACGCGGCTTTGGAAAAGATAAAACAGTAGAACTTTTACAGTTTATGAGAGACTTACCGAACTCTTTTGTTAGAACAAGCTTTATAGTAGGTCATCCAAATGAGACACAAGAGATGTTTGACGAAATGTGTGAGTTTGCAGCTAGTTTTGGTTTTGACCGTATCAATGTTTTTGACTATTCAGATGAAGAGACAACATCAGCATATGATATGAGTGAAAAAGTTCCAGAAGACGTAAGAGCCCAGAGAGCTCAAGTTCTTGGAGATATCGCTCGTGAATGTACCCTTACATCTTTAAATAATGAACTAGGTAAAGAGTGTGAACTAGTGATAGATGGTGAAAGTGATGAACATGAATTCTTACTTTCAGCTAGAAAACTTATTTGGGCTCCTGATATTGATGGTGAAATATACATTAATGATAGAACTGATGATTCAACAGAGCTAGAGTTTTGTACCATATATAAAGCTAAAGTAACAGAATTAGTTGGAGATATCTTAACTGCAACAGTAGATAATGCTTCAAAATAAAAAACAGCTTCTAAACGCCACTAATCTTCTAGCCTTTTCGGCTGGAGTCGACTCAACTGCTTTATTTTTTTTACTTCTAGAAAACAATATTAAATTTGACATAGCAATTGTCAATTATAACTTACGTGAACAGGCTAAACAAGAAGTAGAATATGCTCAAGAACTAGCTTTAAAATATAATCTTAAATGTTATATATTAAATAGTGAAAACATCACATCTAACTTCGAATCTAATGCTAGAGATATTCGCTACAATTTTTTTAAAGAACTAATTAGCATACATAACTATACTAATTTGTTAACTGCACATCATTTAGGGGATAGACTGGAATGGATGCTAATGCAGTTTTGCAAAGGTTCGGGTTGTGCTGAGCTCTCAGGTATGAAACCAGTTGATAAACGCCATGAGTACACCTTGATTCGTCCCCTACTTCATCTCGATAAATCAGAACTACTAGAGTATTTAAATAATAACTCTATTAAATATTTTGAAGATGAAAGTAATGATGATGAGAGATACAAACGTAATGAATTTAGACATAAGTATAGTAAGCCTCTTTTGTCAAAGTATATGAGTGGTATTAAAAAGAGTTTTGAGTATATAGATAAAGATATTGACTTATTAATAAAAGATGTTGAGATTAAAATAGTCAATAAATTTGCATATTTAAAACCTACTACATCTAAACGCAATAACATTTATGCAATTGATAAGTTCCTGAAAAGTAAAAAACATATCATTACATCAAAAGAGAGAAACTTACTAGAGGAGAGTGACAGTGTTATCGTTGGAAGAAGGTATATCGTTTCTCAAACGCCAACATACATCTTTATAGCACCATATCTTGATGCGAAAGCTATGACTAAAGAGTTTAAAGAGAAGATGCGACTTTTAAAAATAGAGCCAAAACTAAGAGCTTACTTGTCTACTGACTCTGATGCAGTAGAGTTTGTTTCCTTATTATTAGAGTAAACTTTCATCGTAAACGATGATTTTATCAGTTCACCTTCACGTTTAAAGTCAATAGGAAAGTTGATACCAATAATCCAATCACTTTTGTTTACAGAATCTAAGAAATCATAAAAGCTTTTAGGTGAACTAATCTCAGAAGTTGTATTTACTTCATAAACAGCAAATATATCTTCAACTTCTTTAAACTCCACCTTGGATAAACTTAAAGAAGAAAAATAGCCTTTGTTTTGCTTCTCAAAACGTTCAGGTTTAAAACTTGCATCAAATGCTGTAATAATAGCTCTATTAGTACTTTGTAACTCTTTTAAAGTATCTAATGTCTCATAATGAAAATTTTCATACTGTCTTAGTTCTTTATCTGCCTTTTTTAGTTCAACTCTTTTTATTCTATACTCTTTACCTTCAGGAATTAAAACACCAAAAGAAAATACAAGTACAAATATAAACAGAAATAAAGAAACTACAATCAAGTATATATACTGACGAGAGATACTACTTTGCACTATCTAACTCCTCTTCATCAACATAGTTAGTAGAGACAAATCTATACCAACCATTTTGAGCAGGATAAAAACTACTATATGTTCTATGAAAGATAGAACGTAAAGGTGCTTGTAACATAAAGTTGTAGACATCTTTATTTGGTGTTATCCCGTAAAGAACAAGTCCATTCTTAAGTAGTTGAGCTTCAGAAAGTGTAATTCGAAGTGGAACAAGATCAAAAAGATTAGTTATTGAATCTTTTAGGACACTGTTTTGAGTGTAGACTTTTTCACTT
This sequence comes from Campylobacterota bacterium, assembly GCA_034660715.1. Classification (GTDB taxonomy): domain Bacteria; phylum Campylobacterota; class Campylobacteria; order Campylobacterales; family Sulfurimonadaceae; genus Sulfurimonas. Next base: position 36,479 of record JAYEJR010000104.1, read on the forward strand.
AACATTTTTTGTGACTCTATAAATGCTATAGATTTTTTCATACTTTGAAGTGATTGTTCTACATTCGCTTGTTCAATCAAAGTCTCTTGTTTATCTTTTGCAAAAGAGTAGTTTTTATAAAGCAAGAATGTATATGTGAAAAGTAACATTAATATAGTTATAGTAAAAAAACTCAGTAATAGCTGAACTTCTTGTGTAATCGCTGTTTTTACTCTTGGCGTTACATAACTGTACTTCATATGTTAAGCTCCATTTTTGCTAATGAAGAGAGTTCCATAGCTATCTCTATATGGCGTATATATACATTCAAGAACATCTCTTCTTCAAGGTAGTGTTTTAGATCAGTAGTAGCACCAATTCCGTCTGCTATATATACATTTTCTATAAAGTCACCTTCATATTTATCATCAGCATAGTATGTTCCTACTGATTTTTGAATTAAAGTAAACCTCTGATAGTCTTCGTTAACACCATCAACATCTTCACTCTCAACTTCAGTCTCTTCAGATTCATAAAACTCTTCTTCAATATCTTGGCTTTGAGAAAAATGATCAATGTCTTCAATAGAATCAAGATCCTCTATATCACCAAAGTCATCTAAATCATCTATTACATCTATATCAATTCCAGAGTCAATCTCTAGCTCTTCACTCTCGTCTATATCCTGATTTAGAAGAACATCTTCACTCTCATCGCTAAGTTCCATATCTAAATGCTCAGCAAAAAGAAGTTTTCCTGTATCAAACACAGCTAAAGAAATTGATGCCTCTTGGATTAAAATATACATCGCTACATTTGAGCTTATTTTATCTTGAAAAAAGTTATTTAATAAACTAAAAGGAGAAAATACAAAATCTACACCACTTTTAGCATAAACTTTTTCTAAAGTATAAAGATCTGTTTTTGATGTATAGTATGTCCAGTTTTCATCGTGACACTTGTGTTCACTTGCACTGACATCATAGAAGTAAGTGAGACGGTTTTTTGCACAAGTAGGAAACGCACCTTGCTGTTTAGATATATCTAAAATAGATATATAGTAATATGGAGATTCTTTTATGTGAGAACTTATGTAAGCAAACATCTCTTTACTCAAATCCACTGTATCGAAACTATTTTGATCACTATCAATTGTGCCATTTTTAGAGCACAATTCTATATATACATCTGTAGTAGATCTGTTTACAACAATATTGACAATTACTTTATTATATAAAGCTTCTAATAAATTGGCTAACACTACTCATCAACTCCGCAAAGTGGATGTGCTTTGTTATAGTTTTGTTGTTTCAATGCACTACCTAGTTTAGTATATATTTGTGTTGTGGCCATTGAAGAGTGCCCTAGAAGTTCACTCACATCTACTATCGGTGCTCCACCATTTAAAAGTGAAGTTGCATATGAATGCCGTAGTTGGTGTGGTGTGACTTTTAGGCTTACATCTTTAAAGACTTTATTAACCATATATCTTAGACTATTTTCGCTTAATTTCTCTCCATTTTTTTCAAAAAGAAACTGTTTTGCACTAAAAGTAGATAAATATCCATCAATGAGTCTCTTTGTACTTTCAAGGAGAGGGATATCTCTTTGTTTATTACCTTTTCCTATAACTCTCACCCAACTCTCACTTATATCAACTATTTTTAAAGTACTGAGTTCGCTTATTCGCAAACCTAAAGTATAAAGCATTACAACTACAAGTTTTTCTTTTAGTTGAGCCTTTCTCAGTGCCTCAACAATATGCTCATGAGATATTGGTTTTGGGAGAGTCTTTGCTACCTTAATACTATCATCTGCTTGAAGCAAAATATTGAAACTATTGTCATTTAGATAAGAAACGAAACTTCGTATTGCACTTAACTTTTTACTAATAGTTTTTGCATTTAATTCTGAAATGTATATTCGATAAGGCATGAGGTTGATTGTAGTTTGGGATTTTTCTTCATATATTTCGATATGTTCTAAGGCTTGAGTTATAGAGTTATCATAACTCTCAATAGTGAGGTCTGAGTATCCTCGAATATTTTCAAGGTACTCTAAAAACTTTTTTTTATTTTCTTTTATTAACTTTTTCAAGAAGTTTCTCAAAGTCATCATGGTACTTAGCAGCCTGCTGAACTAGTTCACTATCTGTTATAACACTTGGTGCAAGTTTCACATAACTATCTACCATAATTTCACTCATAACTTTTATCCTAACTCGATCAGCTTGACTTATACTTTCTTTAGCAGCCATAGTATTTATTTGCCTCATATAAGTTTTTGCTTGCTTTATATACTCTACATACTTTAAAGAAGTTTTAGACTGAGCCATTATAGTTGATGCCATCCTGTTGTAAAGATCCATACTAAATGCTTCTTGAGCAAGAGAATATGCCTCTTTATATTCACCAATTTCGTAGTAGTACTTAGCTTCTATAGAGCGCTGGTATGAGGGATTAACCAAAAAATATATACCCATAACAGCTACTAATATAATTGCTATAAGTGGAAAAAAGTTTTTATTGTTCATGATGTAATAAGCTCTCTTTTATTAACTTTCGTGCTTCTTCAAACGCCATGTCACTAATGTCTAGCTCTTTGGTTGCATAAAAGTTTATCGTGCCAAAAGGTTTGGGTACTATAAACTTATCCCATGAATTAAACTGCCAGTACTTTGTTGGTTTAACTTCAATGAGCACAATTTTAGCACCTGTTTTTTGTGCCATAACTATTATACCATCTGCAACTTCATGACGAGGTCCTTTTGGTCCATCTGGTGTGATTCCAATGTCATAACCTTCTTTGAGAGTTTTAATAGCTTGAATAAGTACTCTTGCAGGATTTTTATCTGATGAACCAGCTAATGTCTTCAAACCAAAGTAACTTACAGTTCTAGAGATAAGCTCTCCATCAAAATGAGGGGAAATTAAAATTTTTGCACGAGGGGTTTTTCTATACTGTTTATAAAGGTATGGGACCATAAGAAGTTCTCCATGCCAACAAGCAAGGATAACAGGTTCCTCACTCAGGGTTTTGGGAGCATGAAAAACAGTTCTATTTGTAAGGTTTAAAAAACGCATTAAAAGAGAACCCAGAAATGGAACAGTAAAAAGTGCTACTGCACGAAAAAGTTTCTTACGCAAGAATCTCGCCCGTTAATATAGTCCTACCAATCGCTGTTACTTTTACATTTTTAAATTGACCTAGAAGTTCTTGAGAGCCTTTTACTTTTATAACTATGTTGTTATCACTTCTACCAGATACATAGCCATCACGGATAAGTTCTTCAAAGTAAACACTGTAGCTATTCCCAAGTAACTTGGCGTTTATCTCATCATGAATCTCATTGTTAAGAGTTTGCAGATAGCTAAGTCTATCTGATGAAACTTCTGAATCCACTTCTTCAAGGTGCTGTGCTTCAGTTTCAGGACGAGGAGAGTATTTAAAGGAAAATATCTGATCAAATCTAACTTTCTTCATAACATCTATAGTCTCAGCAAAGTCTTCATCACTTTCACCTGGAAACGCCACGATAATATCTGTACTTATAGAAACGCTAGGACACTCAGAACGAAGTTTTTCTACACGGTTTATAAACCACTCTTTCGTATAACCACGTTTCATCTCTTTAAGGATTTTTGTGCTTCCACTCTGAAGAGGCATGTGCATAGATTTACATATTTTAGGATTTCGCGCGAATTCTTCTATAAACTCATCATCCATATGAAAAGGGTGTGGAGAAGTAAAGCGGATACGTTCTAGTTTTTCTATAGTTGAAAGTCTACGAAGAAGTTCTGTAAAGTTTACTTTTTCTTGATCTCCTGAAAAACGACGTCCGTAGTTGTTTACATTTTGTCCCAGTAAAAAGATCTCTTTAGCACCATTTGCAACTGCCCTCCCAGCCTCTTGAATGATTAGATTATCAGGAATCGATATCTCTTCACCACGAGTTTTTGGAACTATACAAAATGTACATTTTTTATCACAACCAATAGATATATTGATAAAAGCTTTATATGGAGATGTACGAAAGTCATCAAAAGCAAATTCACTCTCGTCATAGTTGATATCTATCTCAACAGCTTTATCACGATGAAGAACTTCACTTATTTTAGAAACATTTCTTGCACCAAGAACAAAATTCACATAAGGAGCACGTTTGATGATTTCATCACCTAAGTGTGAAGCAGTACAGCCACAAACGCCTATTTTTGCTGAAGGTTTTTTCTTTTTATTAAAACCGCCAAGTTCTGAAAAAAGCTTGTGCACTGGGCGCTCTCTTACAGAACAAGTATTTATCAAAATCAGATCGGCAATCGTAAAGTCATCTGTTGTTTCATAACCCTCTTTCTCTTTAAGCTGAGCTATCATATGCTCAGAGTCACGAGAGTTCATAGCACAACCTAATGTTTCAATAAATAATTTTGGCACTATATCTCTTAGCTCATTATATGTACTTGGTACATGTAGTCATTATCTGCAAGACCGTATTTTACTTCACTCATGTAGAAGCTTTTGCCTTTGGCTTCAAAATGATCTTGAAGTTCTAACAAATCTTTGTGAGAGTTATCCCTGTCAAAATAGAAGATTACACTCTCATCTTTTTCAACACTATCTTCAATTTTAGTTAATTCAGCTTTTTTTGGTTTCATATCTATATCTGTTTTTGCAAATTTTAAATTCATCTACTATTTCCTTAGGTTATATAATTTTTGCATTATACTTTAAAGAGCATAAAAACTGGATTAAAGATGTTTTTATCACTTTTTGTGTATAATTTCATATTAAGAGAAACAATCCCCCAAATCACTTATCAATGTTAATGAAATTGGGACTAATACAAGGGAATAACTATGGAAAAAATACTTGATATAGCTGAAGCAATTGCACACGAAAAAGGCTTAGAGCCTGAGAAAGTTTTAGAAGCATTAAAAACTGCTTTTGTACAAACTGCAAAAAGAGTAATTGACAGAAACTTTGCTTTTGAAGCACAGATAGATGAAGATACAAAAAGTATCAAAATCGTTCAAACTATTACCGTTGTTGCTGATGAAGATGAAAAACTTCTTGATGAAGAGTTAGCACCTGCATATATATCTATAACAGAAGCTAGAGAGTATGATGACCAAGTTGAACTTGATGACCAACTACAAGTAGACCATAACCTAGAAGACCATGGTAGAACTGGTGCATCACAACTGCACCGTGAAATAGAGTTTCACATACAAAGACTTGTAGAAGATGAAGTATTTAACAAGTACAAATCTAAAATAGGAACTTTAGTAAGTGGGCGCGTTACTCGTGTTGATGCTCAAAACGCCACTTACATTGAAGTTGATGAGATTCGTGCTGTACTTCCAATGAAAAGCCGTATAAAAGGTGAGTTCTTTGATGTAGGTGACCACATCAAGGCTGTTGTTCGTCGTGTAAACATGGACAAAGAAAATGGAATCCAAATAGAACTTTCTCGTACATCTCCTAAGTTTCTAGAAGCACTACTAGCCCTTGAGGTTCCTGAGATAAATGATGGAACTGTTATCATCGAAAAAGCTGCTCGTATACCTGGTGAACGTGCTAAAATCGCCATTTTAAGTACTCACCCACAAGTCGATGCTGTTGGTGCTACTGTAGGTGTAAAAGGTGTTCGTATAAACGCCGTAAGTGATGAGCTTATTGGTGAGAACATTGACTGTATCGAGTTTACTAGTATTCCTGAGCTTTTTGTTAGTCGAACTATGAGTCCAGCTATCATCTCTCATGTTGAGATTGTTAAAAATGATGAAGGCGAAAATGAAAAAGCAATCATTACTCTTCCTGCAGACCAAAAATCAAAAGCGATTGGTAAAAGCGGTATCAATATCCGTTTAGCTTCTATGCTAACTGGCATGCAGATAGAACTTCTTGAAACTGACTCTGTTACAAATGAAGATGGTGAGATAGAAGAGAAAAAAGATGGTGTTGATGCACTAGAAGCACTGTTTAGTTAATATTTTAAAAGCCATCTCATAAAAATAGACCAAAAAAAAAGCCCTACCCCTCAAAAGAGAAGTAGAGCTTAAATCACCATAAGTATCATGCCCGAAACTTATTCACACACACAAAGCACCACACTTTGATAGATTAATTATACAATATATAATATTATGCGTCAAGTTGAAAAATTTCTCTCAGCCCCTTTTCATATATGGATTTAACTTAAGTAGTATCAAGTCTGCTAACATGTTTCCAAGTAGCGTTAAAAATGCTGTAATCATTAATGTACCCATGATTATAGGATAGTCACGACTTAGAGCTGACATAAAGAAAAGCTGTCCCATTCCCTCTATCCCAAATATCGACTCTAAGATTACACTTCCTCCAATAAGCCCTGGTAATGAAAGTCCTAATAGTGTAATAATTGGGGGCAGTAAGTTTGGTAAAATGTAATATCTAAGTAGTTGGCGTTTAGATAGTCCCCGTGTTAAAGCAAAGTAGTAGTAATCACTTTTTAGTATTTCTAATGTTAGAGAACGGATATATATTATCATACTTCCTAGACCTACAAAAATCATCACACTAATAGGCATTGTTAAATGCCAAAGCATATCTATATAGTTTGCTAATCCCTCTTTTGACTCTACAGAGTGTAGACCAGATATAGGAAAAAGATTGAGGTTTAGTGCAAAAAATATTATAAATAGAAGTGCTAAATAAAAGGATGGCATGGAAAATGATATGAGAGAGAGTTGACGAATGATATAGTCTGTTTTTAGCTCATAAGAGATAGCAGCTTTTATGCCTAAGTACAGTGATATAACAAAAACAAAAACAAGTGCTGTTATATTCATAAATAGAGTAACTGGTAAGCGCTTAAGTATCTCACTACTGACATCTTGACCACTCACAAATGAAATACCAAAATTAAGTGTTACTATGTTTTTCACCCAATCAATATACTGCATCGATAGAGACTTATCTAAACCATACACAGCTTTAAGTTTTTCGACAGCCTCTTTAGTCATATTTGGGTTAAGTTCCCCTGCTCCAAAAAAAGAGTTCGGTGCTGAATGTATTGCTAAAAAAGATATTATGGATATCAAAAACAGCATAGAAAAAATGTATGTTAATTTTTTTAGAAATATACTCATAAAAGATTATATCATAAAGTAAAATATTGATTTAATTTTGAAAGCTTAAGAAGGAAGTATCTAATCCTCAAAAGAGGATTAGATGATATAAAAGTCTAGTTTATGACTAGAAATTTACTGTTAAGTAAACTTGAAGAGCGTTAACAGCATCAGTATTGTTATCTACATCAGTATAGATGTAAGCAACAGTAGCGTCAACAGGGCCCATTGATTTTGTAGCAGTAACAGTAGCTTCTAATAAGTCAGTGTTAGCAGCATTATGATCAACAGATGTTACATAAAGACCTAAGTCAGCAACAGAAGTTGGAGCTTCAACAGTTAAGTTAACTGATTTTGCACCAGCAGTTGTTACTTGACCGTAGTTCCACCATGCTTCTGTATATAGTTTAGACTGTCCGCTAGCAGTAGCAGTATTTCCACCAGCTCCACCTTTTGAAGTTACTTGTGAATAAGCTAGTTTTGCAGAGAAAGTGTCTTTCATTGCATAACCTATCATTGCAGCTACAGCTAGATTTTCTTCAGAACCTGCAGCATCTGCAGTTATACCAGTGTACTGACCACCCATAGTAAGACCGTCAACACCAACTGATGTTAAATCTAAATCACCTTGCAACCAGTAAGCAGTTGCAACACGAGTTACGTCATAGTACCAAGCTTGAACTGTAAGTGGTTTCCAAGAGTTGTTAACAGCACCAACTGCATAAGCACCATCTTTACCGTAAGTTGAGAAGTCACCATTTGAGTTAACTACTCCACCCATAGCTAAGTTAGCTCTTACAGCAGTTCCATCTACAGCAATTGCTCCATCAGGAGTACCATTACCGTTACCAATGAAAGCACCAACTAAAGTAGTATCAGGAATGTCTTGATTGATTAAAACAGCAGCTTCAAAAGTATTCTTTTCAATTGTCCATTTTTCAGTAAACGCTAATGGAGTATCAAGCTCCATACGACCAACTTTAACAGTTGATTTACCAGCAGTAGCAGCTACCCACGCTTCATTTACCCATGCAGCATTGTTAACTTTTGCACCACCAACTTGGCCCGGAGAACCACCATAAGTAGATCCAGTACCAATCTCAGCAGTATGAGCAGAACCCCACACATTACCAACTAAGTTATTCTCTAAACCTAAAGTAGTAAGAACAGTGTAGCCAGCACCAGCAGAGATAGCTACAGAGTCATTTTTTAATAAATCAGTAGTTAAGTTTAAGTTAATACCGATATCAGCAGCAGAGTTCTGTGCTTCAAAAAGATCACCTTTACCTGTTGCTAAAGTAGAATTAGCAGCATCTTGTGTGTGATAGTAAACATTAGCATCACCAGATACTTTTGTATTTTCAATTGCAAATGCACTTGAACCCATTAATAACGCAGCAACTAAACTCATTTTTGTAAATTTCATATATTCTCCTTATTCTTTTACAAATTTCAATTTGCAGTATACCATAACTTATACTTAAGCTATCTTTAAATGGCTCTAGACAGTATAATTCGCTCTATTTTCTATAAATTTGTGCTACAATCTCCCTATGAATAAACTAATAACTAACATTATGCTTTGCTTAAGTTTCATCACTTTAGTAGGGTGTAGTCAAAATAGCACTAATATATCAAGAGATAATAATATAGATAAGGTAAGCCCTAAACATACAACTAAAGAAACTGGGTATATGCAAAATATGATGGATTCTTTTCTAAAAGATGATTGGATGCCTACGATAAGTAAAGATGAGAATATACAAAAAAAGTATATGAAGAAAAACAGTGAACTGGAAAGTTCAGAAAATGACTATATAGAAGATAAGGATAGAGCTTTTACTTTACAAGAGTATCTTGATAAGGCTAAAGCATACTCAGATGCAAAACCTACTGACTATAATAGTTCAAACAGTAAAAAACTAGACGAGATGCCTGTTATCGGCAAATAAAGATTTTACTTTCCTAGTTCCTCTGCAAAACCTATCATGCTACAAAAGTGCTCACTATAAAGTGCGGCACTTCCAACAAGAATCCCGTCTACATTTGTAACAGCTAAAACTTCTTGGGCATTTGTAACTTTTACACTACCACCATAAAGAAGTGGAGCTTTTGACTTCCCTTTTAATGCAGTATGAACTTCTTCTATATCTGAAAGAGTTGGAGTCAGCCCTGTGCCTATAGCCCATACTGGTTCATATGCGATGATTAGGTTTTCATAATCAGTGTCTATCCCTTCATACTGTTTAGATATATACTCCATCATTGCGGTATTTCCAGCTTCACGCATCTCAAGTGGTTCACCTACACAATAAACTATCTTAAAACCTAACTCTTTGTAAAAATTAAACTTTTTTACTAAATCATCTTGAGTTTCACCTAAAATATGACGACGTTCACTATGTCCAATTAAAATAGTATTTATCTTGAACTCATCAAGATGTACTTTTCCAATTTCACCTGTAAAAGCCCCATCCCTAGTTGCATAAGCATTTTGTGCACCTACTACTACATTCGTACTGTTTTCATCAAGTGAACTCATAGCAGGAAATACTAATACTTCTTGAGAGATAGAGTTAGCTTTTATATAAGAATCTAGCTCTTGTATATAATTATTTGTCTCATTTCTTGTAAAATTAGTTTTTAAGTTTGCTGCTATTATCATGATTTTGCCTTATATGTGAAGTGTGCGTTACCATGCAGAGCATGGGAACGAGTTTAAAGTAGAGTTATTTTGAGATTATTAGTGATGCCACACCTGGAAGTACTTTACCTTCAAGAAGTTCAAGAGAAGCTCCACCACCAGTAGATATAAAGCTCATCTCTTCATCAACACCGATACGTTGTACTAAGTCTGCAGTATCGCCACCACCTACAACAGTAGTAGCATATGAATCAGCAACAAAGTGAGCTATTTTAGAACTACCGCGAGCAAACTTATCCATCTCGTAAACACCCATAGGCCCATTCCAAAGAACAGTCTGTACATCATTGAGAGCTTCACGGTAGAGTCTAACAGTCGCAGGACCAATATCTAGTCCCATCCAGCCATCAGGTATCTCTTGAGAAGTCACAAGTTTACTTACTGCGTCTTCAGCGAACTTATCAGCTGCTACAACATCAACAGGAAGATAAAACTTCACACCAAGTTCTTTTGCTTTGTCCATAATCTGTTGTGCTTCTTCAAGAAGATCATCTTCAACTAAAGATGCACCGATGTCATAACCCATCTGCTTCAAGAATGTAAACGCCATTCCCCCACCGATAAATACTTTATCAACTTTAGGAAGAAGGTTTACAAGTGCTTCTAGTTTTCCAGAAACTTTACTACCACCTACTATAGCTGCGAAAGGACGAACTGGTTCGTTTATGAGTTTACCAAAAAAGTTAATCTCACGTTCAAGTAAAAATCCTGCTGACTTATGCTCGTTATCAAAAAACTTAGTGATTCCTTCTACTGATGCATGTGCTCTATGTGAAACTCCAAAAGCATCATTTACATAAAACTCAGACATTGATGCAAGTTTTTTAGATAACTCTTCATCGTTTGTAGTTTCACCAGCTTCATAACGAAGGTTCTCAAGCAATAGAACTTCATGGCGAGGTAAATCAGCAGCTAACTTCATAGTTGCATCATCTACAACACCTGGAGCAAGTTCTACATGGCGTTTAAGTAGTTGTTGAAGACGACGAGCAACTGGTGCAAGAGTGTACTTCTCTACTACTTCACCTTTAGGGCGTCCTAAGTGTGAAGCGAGTATTACTGCACAGTCTTGATCAAGACAATAGTTGATAGTAGCTACTGCTGAACGAATACGTCTATCATCAGAGATGTTTCCAAACTCATCCATAGGAACATTGAAGTCACATCTTATAAATATTTTCTTATTTGCTAGGTCTAACTTTTTTAGGTGTAGTAATTCCATTTTTTTCCTTGATCTTCTTTCTTCTATTTTGAGATATGCAGAGCCATATCTACTAAACGCATTGAGTATCCCCACTCATTATCATACCAAGCCATAATTTTAACCATGTCACCACCGATAACTTGAGTTAAATCTTCTGCAACTATAGAACTGTAATCGCATCCAACGAAATCTTGAGAAACTCTCATCTCTTTATCCATAAGTAAAAGACCACTTAGTCTTCCATTTGCAGCTTCGTTAAATACTTTAGTAACTTCCTCTTTTGTAGTTTCACGTTTAACAACAACGTTTAAATCAACCATTGAAACATCTGGTGTTGGAACACGTACAGATTGACCGTGAAGTTTACCTTTAAGTTGTGGCATTACAAGGCTAATGGCTTTTGCAGCACCAGTAGTTGTTGGTATCATATTTATAGCACCTGCACGAGCACGGCGTTTATCTTTTGTATGTTTTACATCTAGGATATTTTGATCATTTGTATATGAGTGAATAGTAGTCATAAGACCTTTCTCTATACCAAATGCATCATCTAAAACACGAGCAACAGGACCTAAACAGTTTGTAGTACAAGAAGCATTTGATACAATTTTCTGTCCATTGTAGTTCTCTTCATTTACACCCATAACAAAAGTATCAGTAGCTGTATCTTTTGAAGGTGCTGAGAAAAGTACTTTTTCTACACCATTGTCGATATGAACTTGAGCAGACTCCTGTGTAAGAAACACTCCAGTACACTCTAAAACCATATCAGCACCACAATCTGCAAATTTTAAATTTTTTGGATCACGATCTGAGAATACTCTAATTTTATGGCCATCAATACTAATATTTTCTTCATCTAACTGCACTACTTCACTCTTAAATGTTCCGTGAACTGAGTCATTTTTAAGAAGATATAACATCATGTCCATACTTGCCATATCATTAATTGCAACTACTTCTACATCACTTCTAAGTGCTGCTATACGAGCTACACAACGACCAATTCTACCAAATCCATTTATTGCTATTTTAAGTGCCATTACAATTCCTATAATTTTTAATTCGCTTATTTTAGCAACTTTTTGCTATAATTCTTATTAAATGAGAACAATAGCACTTTATGGAGGGAGTTTTGACCCTCCTCATATTGGACACGAGGCAGTTGTAACTGCCTTAAACAAGCTAGAGTACATTGATAAAATAATCATAATGCCCACCTTTTTAAATCCTTTCAAAGAGAACTCTTTTGCACCAGCAAAACTACGTCTTGAGTGGCTAAAGAGTGCATTTATATCTTATGAAAAAGTAGATATTAGTTCTTATGAAGTTTTAAGAAACAAAAAAGTTCCTACCATCGAAACTGTAAAATATCTTTTAAACACATATGAAAAGATTTATTTAGTTATCGGTGCGGACAACTTAAAAAGTTTAGATAGTTGGCATCAATACAATGAGCTCAAAACTAAAGTTACATTTATCGTTGCAATGAGAAATGAAATAGATATACCAGATAATTTTATTAAACTGGAAGTAGATGTAGACATATCCTCTTCAAACTTAAGAGAAAAAATGGATGTCAAATATCTACCAAAAAAAAATGCAACACAAATTATGAAATACTACAAGGAAAATAATGAATAACAGAATTCAAACAATAACAGATATACTCGATACAAACAAAGCAGAGGCTATAGAAGTTTTTGATCTCAAAGATAAAAACTACTTTGTTGACTATGCTATCATCGCTTCATCACTAGGAACTAAACACACAACAGCGCTGCTTGACCACCTAAAAAATGGCCTTAAGCCTGCTGAAAACTTTAATAATGTAGATGAGAGTGGGGACTGGGTTGTTGTAGACCTTGGCGATATACTGATTCACATCATGACTCCAGAGTATAGAGTTAAATATGACATGGAAACTTTTTTAAGTGAACTAGGAAATGCTACTTCTGAGAGTTAATAACACTCTGATTTTCTAATATCTGCTTGTAATTATATATCGCTTCTACATATTTTACAGGCTCTTCACCTCTTGCATAACCAAACTTTAAATCACGATAGTACTTTTTCTGAGATAATAGAGGAAGAACTATTTTAAGATCTCGCCATGAGTTTTCATCCAGACCAATCTCTCTTGCTAAACTTTGAGCATCTCGTACATGACCTAGTCCAATGTTATAAGCTGCTAAAGCAAACTTCAATCTATTTTCGCCTTTCACATCCTTAGGTACAAACTTAAGCATCTGTTTTATATGTCTAGTCCCACCTACTATGCTCTGTTTTGGGTCAAGTCTATTTTTCACTTTCAGAAGTTTTGCTGTACGTTTTGTTAGCATCATAAGTCCACGAACACCTGTAAAACTCTTTGCTTTAGGGTTCCAGTGAGACTCTTGGTAGGAGATACTAGCGAGTAAACGCCACGATATGCCAAAACGAGTAGCTGCTTCTTTAAAGTGCTTTTCATATTTTGGCAATCTAGTTTTCATTCGTTTATAAAACATTTTTGTACTATAGTAATCAAAAAAGAGTACATAAGAGTAATAGTGGTCCTTAAGCTGTGTCATTTTTCCTTGTTGGTTAAAAGAGTTTAACCAACTATACATATCTGCTTCAAGTTCATCACTCTCTTCTGGAAGCAGCCATGCAAGTTCTTCTCGACCACTTATAGAAAAAGCCATAGCCATTTCAGGAAAATAACGTAAATTAAGAGCATAAATATTTGAATCAGCTATCGTACAATCTATCTCATTCTTAGATACTTTTTCTAATAGTTCCTCTGTTGAGTATTCTGATGTATATGTGGCGTTTATCTCAAAACCATCATTTACTAAAGAGTTGATTGTCTCACTATAACTAGTATCTTCACCCACTACAAGATGTAGTCCTTCTAGGTTTTCTATATCTCTAGGAAACTTAGTACTCTTTTGCATCCCTCTATGACAAATAACTTGTTCTTGCACTTCAAAGTAAGAGGGGCCGAAGTTAAAATCCTTTTCTCGTTGTGGTGTTTTAGCAAGAGACGCAGAAGTTATGTCTATATTTGGGTTATTACTGAGTTTTATAGCTTCTTGAATGGTATGAGCGGATGTTATATTTAGCTTCACACCTAAATGATCAGCATATGATTTAAGTAAATCATACTCAAAACCTTGTGGACCATCCACACCTATATAGTAAGTAGAAGGTGCATTTAAAAGTACAACATTTAGCACTTTTCTATTTTTGATTTTACTCAGGAGAGAGACTTTTTGGATAGCTTTAGTTGGTTCATACGATGAGTGACTTAACCAGCCAAATGCAAAAAAAGAGAAAGCAAAAAAGAGTGTTGCTAAAAAATAGAGATACTTATTCATTACAATAGTTTACATACTTAAACTTATGCAAATATAAATCTATTCACTCCATTTTCGTATTCATGTGCTAAAACTTGTGAATGAGCTTTCAGTATAGAATCAACTAAATAAAGACCCAGTCCAAAGCTATTTTTGGACGGATTCTCTTTTGTAAAAGGCTCTATATAGTAACTTAAAGGATAAGCTAAACACTCTCCTCTATTCTCAAAACAGAGTTCTCCTTCTATCACCGCTATTCTAATATGTCCATTTTGGGAGTACTTCATGGCATTGTCTATCATGTTCTTTATCGCGGTAGTATAGAGTCTATAGTTAGCTTGAATCTTCTCATCAGCATTTACTTCTACATCTACAGATTCACGCTCAACCATTGCCATATCTATAGCACCATCTATAATATCGACAAGTCTATACTCTTTAAAGTCGCGTTTATCATCCAGACTTGTCACTTCTTCTATAAGAGCAAACTCTGTAACAAGGGTCTCAAGTCTAGTAAATATGCTTGTAAAACGATCTTTTTGTTTTTGAGAATCTAACATCTGTGTAGCTATCGTTCCTTTGGCTATAGGAGTTTTCAGCTCATGCATCAAGTTTCTTAAAAAGAGTGTTCTTGCATCAAGAAGTGTATTTATTTTTCCCTTGGTTGATTCTAACTCGTTTGAGACTAGACCTATCTCATCACAACTTCTTGTTTTAAACGAGATTTTTAAATCTCCATCACCAAAGAGTGCTATTTTTTTTCTGAGACGTATGAGTGGACGAAGTTTATGAAGCACTAAGATAAAAGAAAAACTGATTATCATAAAAATAGTACTATATGCATAGAGCATATTTAAATAACTGTAAGGCTTTAGGTCTTCATCTTTTATAAGTATTGCTGCGTTTTGTGTTTGCATATGGAAGTAGATTGTTTTTTTGTATTGGATCATAGTTGCACGGAGTTTTGTAACAATGTTTTTAGTATATAAACCAGCATCATTGAACATAAGTGAGGACTTAACACTCTCAAAACCTTCACGTTTAAGAATTTTTCCATCATCTATAACACTTTTTTGCTCTTGTGTATCTTTCATTATTTGCATTTTATAAACTGCGAGATTTGCATCAAGCATAATCTCTGAGTTTCTACGCTGCTTATGGTCTCTATAAATTTGTGTAATGACGGAATATTTGGTAAATATATGATCTATATACTGCTGTTTGTTAAGTTTATAAAACTCCCAAAAAGTAATACTTACACTTATGAGTGAAACACTCAGTGCAAATAGAACAGTTATGAGAACAGCATGTTTTTTCATCTATTTTAGTAACTTATATCCAACACCACGTACTGACTCTATAAGTGCTTTATCACCAAGTTTATTTCTAATACGTCCTACCATTACATCTATACTTTTGTTTGAAGAGTCTTCATTGATAGCGTTTACATTATGAATCAAGTCTTCACGAGAAACTACTAAACCTTGTTTACTTATCATATATGAGAGTATCCCAAATTCAGCATTAGTAAGATCAATATTTCGACCTTTATATGTGATAACCATTGTTGATTTATCACATTTGAAGTCACTTTTATTTTCCGCTTTTTGTTCTGACTTTGCTTCATAACGACGAAGAACAGAGTGTATACGAGCTTCAAGTTCACGTGGATCATATGGTTTTGGCATATAGTCATCTGCACCAAGTTCAAGTGCCTTTATCTTATCAGTAACATCACTTCTTGCAGAAGAGATAATGATAGGGATATCTTGGCGTTCACGAATCGCTTCACAGACTTCAAGACCATCCATACCTGGTAAAGTTAGATCTAGAATGACTAGATTAAATGGTTCTAGTTTTAATATACTTACTGCTTTAAACGGGTCATCTTCAGTGATAACCTCAAACTCAAATTGCTCAAGATACTCTGTAAGTATCTCTGCTAATTCTAAGTCATCTTCAATCATTAATATTTTGTTCATAGTCATATCTTAACAGAACTTGTTAATGAATTGGTAAACCCTAAACAAAAAGAAGTGCTACATTGTAAGCGATAAACGCCATTACATAAGCTACTACTGATGTAAAAAAGAGAAGATAAAAAAAGTACTTGATATGTCCTGCTTCACGAGTAAATACAACAGATGCTGCTAAACATGGCAAGTAAATCATCACAACTACTATAAAAGCTATAGCAGATGCAAAAGATATATGCTGAGATATCGCTCCCATAAGAGAGTTGTTTTCCTCATCTACATCACTACCTAGTGAGTATAAAACGCCCAAAGTCGATACAACTACTTCCTTAGCTGCAAGTCCAGTTTGAAGTGCTACACTCATCTTCCAGTCAAATCCTAAAGGTGCAAAAAGAGGCTCTGAAAACTTTCCAATCGTTCCCAAATAACTCTGCTCTAATAGTACTTCTGCAAGTCTATTTTCAAGTTGTGTCTTTTCAGCCACTATAACAGTTTTCTCTATCTTTTGTGCATACTCTTCTTCCAATACAGTATTATGAGGATAGTTACTTAAAAACCATACCAACATTGAAGCTGCTGCGATAAATGTACCTGCTTTTTTAAGGTACATCATTGTCTTCGTTAAAACTGTATGCCAAACTAGTTTTACAGAAGGTAGTCTATACTTTGGCATCTCCATTACAAAAGGCTCATCTGCACCTTTAAAGGCAGTAAGTTTTAGTACCTTAGCTGCAACCAGTCCCATAAGTGCTCCACTTATATATATGATAAAGAGAATGTTTCCTGCCATCTCTGGAGAGAAAAATGCACCAGCGAAAAGTACATACACAGGTAGTCTAGCACCACAAGACATAAAGCCAATGATGAAAAGAGTCAATAATCGGTCGCGATCATTTTTTAAGATTCTTGCACTCATGTATGCTGGTATAGAACAACCAAATCCTGTTACAAGAGGAATAAAACTCTGACCATGTAAACCAAACTTATGGAAAAAACCATCAAGTAAAAAAGCAACTCTAGACATATATCCTGTGCTCTCTAACAGTGCGATACCGATAAAAAGAATAATAATATTTGGTACAAAAAGAACTACTGCTCCCACACCAGCAATAATCCCATCTACTATAAGCGAACGTATATCATCGTGAGCTATTGTAGCCCCAATAGTATCACCAAACCAACCAAAGAACATATCAATATAATCCATCGGTATAGCACCAATCTCAAATGTTAGCTGGAAAAGTCCCCACATAAGAAAGAGAAAAATTGGAATTCCTAACACAGGATGAATAAGTACATTATCTATCTTTTCTGTTAATGTTTTATTTTGCACTACATTCTTTTGTTTTACAACCTCAGCTGCAATACCACGATTAAATGATGCGTACTCTTCAGCAAATGCTTCTTTTATATCATCACTGTTGTGGTGGAGTTCTATATGTTTACTCGCTTCTATTAAGATAGGTTGTAGTTCTATCCATATTGGATCACTATGAAGTTTCTCATAAGTCCTTTTATTATTTTTAAGAAGATTTATTGCTATATTTCTATAAGAGTTCTTTGCTTCATGTTTATGTTTGTCTAAGTACCAAACTATCTGAGCGATCTCCTCTTCTACTGGCTCACTAAAGACTAATTTCGGTCTATTTATCTCATTTTCATACTGCAGAGTAACTGCTTCTATCAGCTCGTCTATTCCCTCTTTTGTTACAGCAGACACTTTAACACAAGGTACACCTATAAGTTCACTCATATACTTGGCGTTTATAGAGATCTCTTCTTTTTGGGCTTCATCACTCATATTTAAAGCGATAACAACTTTCTTGCTCATAGTTAAAAGCTCAGAAGTCAGTTGTAAGTTCTTTTCTAAGTTAGTTGAGTCTACTACATTAATGATGATATCGTACTCTTCTGCACATAGGTAGTCATGTGTTACACGCTCTTCTATAGTATAATCAGTAAAAGCATAAGTACCCGGTAAATCAACAACCGTAAAGTGATAATCTTTATAGTCAAATAGTACTTCCGTTTTATCAACAGTCACACCTGAAAAGTTCCCAACATGTAAGTGTGAATTAGACACTGAATTGATAAGCATACTTTTACCAACATTTGGCTGTCCAACTAGTGCAACTTTTATGTGATTAGCAATTATTGGACATGCTTTTAATTCTTCATTCATATTTTTTCTACCTCTATTAGCTCTGCTTCTTGAGCACGAAGTGCTATTCGCATCTTTCCTACTTTAATCTCTACCGTACTCTTTCCTGGAGCATGTTCTAGTACTTCAACTACTGTCTCTTTCATAATTCCAAACGAGATAAGTCTCTGTTTTAACTCTGTAGGAGCATTTAGCTTTAACACTTTCACTCTACAGGCCTTGTTACAATCTAATAATGTTTTCATTTCTCTTCTTTTAAAAATTATAATTTAATGTTGCTTGGAAACGATTCCAGCTATTTGTTGAGTCTATTTTATCTTCTTGAACAACATATATTGCTCCAACGACAAACTCTTCATTGAAGTTATACCCTAAACCCATGTTTTGTTCAACTATATGCTCTTTATCTCCACTACTATTGGCTTCTCCATTAAAATCACCATAAGCATATAAAAATCCAAACTCGTTATATGAGTATACTACTCCAAGAACATATGACAATGCCTCTCTATCAAAAGTTATTTCATCGATTATCATTGTATCCATGTTTGTGAAGAGTGCTCCACCACCAAAACCAATAAAGCTCTCTTTACCTGCTTTTCTATCGGACTTATTCACAGCTATGTTTAAACCAATGTCATAAACTACAAATTCCACTAAAGCACCATAGATGGATGCAGATGTATCACTGTTCCCTAGTTCACCCTCTTTTAAATACTGGAACATAGCATGAAGTAAAAACTTATCATTTACTTGATACTCTACTCCTATATCAAAGTAAGCCACCTGTGCTAAGTCTGTAATGTTGTAGTACCATATATCAAGTTCAAGAGTATCTGCATAAGTTACACCTGCAAAGTTAGTCCCCTCTCCTCCTGTCTCTACCCAACCTAGTTCTAGTCCAGCATCTGTACCGTGCCATCTTTGAAGATTACCAGCCATTAACTCAAAACCAGCAATTTCATATGTAGCGATATATGCTTCAAAACTATTTTGAATCATCCGTATATTATCAGTATCGGCTAGTGGTGTATCTATTGCTTGGCGACCTGCACGAAAGTTTAACTTGTCGTATTTATAGTTTATAAATGCTTCACCTATATCAGAATGGTTCCCAACATCTGAAGACATCTCTGTACTTCTTTTATCCCCTTCACCGGATGCAAAAGGGATATCATATGATGTATAAACAGCAGCACCAGCATTAAAACCACGATATTCTGCTAACTCATACTTAATCACACCACCTATTGCTGTAGCATAAGCATTGCCAGGTTCAGCAGCCTCAGAGTACATAACTTTTAATTGCCCGGAAGCCTTACCTTTTTTAAACATCTTTTTAATTTTATTTACTTCACTAACTTCTTTTTCTTCAAGTTTAGCAAAACTATCTATAGCCCCTCTTACAGAGTCATTTCTCATATTGTCTTGTTTATCATCAACAGCACTTAAAACAGTTGCACTGAGACAGATCAGTAGTATATAAATAAATATTTTTGTCATATAACCTCTAATAAATTTTAATTATGAAATGATAGTAGTTATCAACTTACAAAGCCCTTACAATAATGATAACATTTATCATTTAAGGTCATCTCTTTAAGATATAGCTATTTAAATTCTATTTTGATATAATCAACTTCATAATTATACAAGGTAATATATGAAATTTCTATGGTCCCCTTCTTCTCACTTCAACTTAGCAAACCTTTTCACTTTTGTAAACATTACTGCTGGTCTTATGGCAACTTACTTTATCACTCAAAACAACTTTATTCTAGCTATTGTTTTAGCATGGGTTGGTGGTGCTTTTGATATCTTTGATGGAAAAATAGCTCGTAAATACAATCTTAGTAATGAGTTTGGAGTTCAGCTTGATAGCTTTGCAGACTTTTTAAGTTTTGTACTTGTACCTGTTTTTCTTATCTTTCAAGCATCTTATGCAGCACAGCTTGATGGCGTTTTACTTATAGCGGCTGCATCTGTTAGTGTTTACTATGTTATTTCAGGGCTGCGCCGTCTTATACATTTCAATATAAACACAGATGCTGGAGAAGTTGATAAATACTTTACAGGTGTACCTACACCCTTAGGTGCTATCTTACTTTGGCTAGTCTATCTGTTAAATGCCTATGCAGTTTTACCTGCAATCGGAGTAATAGGACTTATGCTTTTTATAGGTTGGTCTCTAAACTCGACTATCAAAGTTAGACACCCCTAAAACCTTTAGTATATTTTCTCTACTAAAGCACTACTTATTATTTACACTATATCTGCCACTTCCTAAAAGAGCGATTGCAACACTCATAATTAAAAAGAGAAGTGGGGATTCCATCGCTAAACTACCATGTTTTGAAAGTGAAAATGAAAATCCATAAGCTAAAAATATCGCTACAAACATGTTAAACGCCAAGACTGAAGATGCAACTCTTGCATAAAGTCCTAAAATAATAAAAATTGGAGCTATAAGTTCTCCAACATAAACGCCATAAGCAAAAATCTCAGGTAATCCATTTTTGACTAACATAGACTTAATCCCATCTATTCCATGTATTACTTTATGAATACCATGAAAAAGCATCAAGCCACCTACACTTAAACGCAACATTAACTTTGCTATATCGCTATTATTTAACATCTTTTCTCCTAAACCTTTTCTCGAAATTTACAAGAACCGACACTAATCACTTTAGAGTTCTTAATCGCTTCTTTTACATACATCAGAGTTCCTACTGGATCAGCATCTCCAACTTCTTCTTCTATTATTCGTAAGAGATCTTTCTCTGAAGTATCACTCCATGTTTTCTCATAACTGTATTGTGTTTGTATATTCATAATAGTATAATAGCTAAAAATAATATATAGGCTTTAATAATGAAAGATATGCTCAAGAATTTCACTGTGCTTTATGTAGAGGAAGTGAACTCATGAAAGATATGCTCAAGAATTTCACGATTCTTTATGTAGAGGATGAAGAGATGGTTCGTAAAAATGCAGTTGAATTTTTGAACCGTGTTGCTAAAGATGTTTTAGAAGCAAAGGATGGGAAAGAGGCTATTCAAATCTGGAGTGAACATAAGCCAGACATTATTATCACAGATATAAATATGCCTCGTCTCAATGGTTTAGACATGGCATCTTACATTCGAGCACAAGATAAAGATGTTCAAATTATCGTAGCAACAGCACACTCGGATACAGACTACCTTCTTCGTGCTGTTGAGTTACAACTTGTCAAGTACATTATAAAACCTATCACTAAAGAGAAACTTGTACGGGCTCTTGAGATGTCTATGGAGCTCATCGAAGACAAAAGTAAATTCAACCTTCAGCTCTCTGAGACTTGTACCTATAATGCTTATGATAAAAGTGTTGTAAAAGATGGAGTAGCTATCAAACTTACTAAAAATGAAACCCTCTTTTTAGATCTTCTAGCACACCACCATAGTCGAGTAGTCAACTACGAAGAGATTGAAAATGCGATATGGGCATATGAAGGTATGAGTCAAGACGCTATTCGATCACTTGTTAGAGGATTAAGAAAAAAGATACCTGAGGGGTCTGTGGAAAACATCTCTGGTATCGGTTATAAAATACATTTAGCATAAAACAACTCAATATGCTATAATTTTATAATTATTATAAGAACTGGAGTCTTTAATGTTGAAATTATTTCTCAATACTACTGATAACTTTTTATGCTATAGCATTAAAAAGACATTTACAAAAACAGAAAACAGATATAAAAAAGCAAATTTACAGATAGATTTATCAAAAGAACTTAAAAAGTTTCAAGATAAACCATTAGGGTGTGTAATCGGTATAGACTCAACATTTGAAACAAAAATCAAGCTAAAAATCAAATTTATTTTAGGTCTATTTTTTGTTGTTGTTCCCCTAGTTATTTTTAGTCTCTTCTCCTACTTAGCAGGCATCTCTGTAACTTATGGTGTAGTTGCTACACTTGGAGTAGCTTGGCTAGTTGCAAGCAGATTTGATGAACTCTCTAAACGCTATGTCCAGACTCGTATGTTGGAATTTCAACACTAAACTCTGCACCTTCGCTTCCGTTTACAACACTTAAATGAGCATTCATATGCTCTTCAATAATCATCTTTGACATATAAAGTCCTAAACCAGTTCCGTTCTTCTCATCTTTTGTTGAAAAGTAAGGTTCAAATATTTTCTCCATAATACCCTCTTCTATACCACCGCCATTATCTTTAAATGATACGATAACCTTTTTCTCATAGTCAGCTGTTGTAATAGTTAGTTTTGGATTTTCAATATTTTTATCTCTTAAAACATCTCTTGCGTTTTTTACAAGATTTAGCACAACTTGAATAAACTCATTCTTATATATAGCTATCTCTCTTGTAGAATTAAAGTTAAGTTCTAGAGTTATATTTTCACTCTCTAATGTCTTTTTAATGAGGGCAATTGCTTGGGTTAGAACATCATTTATAAAGACATCTGTCTTTGTCTTGTCTGGAGCGAAGTAATTTCTAAAGTCGTCAATTGTTACTGACATAAACTCTAGAAGTTCATTTGCTTCTTTAACTTTAGTATCTAGATAATCTTTAGTTAACTCTTCATACTCATATGCAGACTCTATATTCATAACTACATAAGACATTTGATTGAGTGGTTGACGCCACTGATGAGCAATCATACTAAGCATGTCACCCATTTCAGCCATCTTAGCACTTTGAGTAAGCATCTTATCTTTCTCTCTATGTGCGGCTACTTCTCGACTTACCTTAAGTTCTAACGATGAATTTAACTCTTCTAACTCATCTCTTCTACTCTCCACCTCTTTTTGATAATGTTTGAAAACTCTGTTTATCTTTAATGAGAGTAAAATTGACATTAGTGCAACAAAAAGTATTATTATAGAAGAAGCCTTGATAACAAACTCTAGCTCATTACTTAACATATCTTCAAGTTTTTCATGTTTTACTTTTGCTTTTTCATTCATCATCGTGGTCTGAAATCCATACACTAATGTCCAATCAAATGCTGCAAAGTACCTTGAGTAGTAGTAATACCCTTTAAGAGAGTGCTCTCTCCACATTTCATCAACTCTATCATTTGTTATAACTAAATTGTTTGATATATATATTTTTTTATCTCCCTCAAAAAGAGAAACAAACTCTGAGCTATCTACTGGCATGCTTTTAAGCATCTCTAAAAGATTCATCTTTAACTTCATCTGTGCAGACTTTATCTTACTACTAGATCCTATATACCAGTTGTATATACCAAGATCTTTTACAAAGATAATCTCATCTTCCTTATCTGCAAACCTTTTACTATATAAAAAACCTTTTCCATATTTTCTAACTTTTTGAATCTCCTCTAAGATGATTGCACGATTATCTGCATCTCTATAGAGACTTATCTCTTTATCTGTTAAATGAGAGCCATTTAGTATGGCGTTTGAATTAAAATCTGTAATAAATATGTAGTCTTTACTTTCATTATAAACTATTTCAGAGAGTGAATCTTTTATTCTCTGTTGTATCTCTTTTTTACTTTTCTTATGTTTATATTTTTCATAGATTGTTTGAGCAATATTTTGAGCGATCTCAACTTTTTTCTCTAAATCTTTTTTTATCAATGGTTCTACTCTATTGTTTGTATAATCGAAAAGTAGTATTAACTGTTTTGTCTGTAACTCACTTTGAGCTTTTTGTGTATCGATGTAATCTTTTATCGAATTTTCTTTTGCTTGAGCAAAGTAGTTAGATACTTTATTTATATAAAAACTTGTGATAAAAAAACTTACACTAAGCACCAAAACTAGTGGGACTATGACTATAAGATAGGGGATTAACTTAGTTTCGTTTAGCTTCATGCCTCATCCTCGCTTGTTATTGAGAGTGCTTTTTTAGGTTTAACTCCTAATTTTACAATATTTTCAGCTCTCTTTATAATATTACCTCGTCCCGATTTAAGTCTATTCATAGAAGTATCATAAGAGTCTTGTGCCTTAGATAAATGAACACCAACCTTTTTCATCTCTTCAACAAAACCAACAAGCTTGTCATACATTGCTTCTGCTTCGTTAGCTATTTTAAGAGCATGTTCCTCTTGCCTCTGTGTTCTCCATATATGTTCTATCGTTCTGAGTGTAACTAACAGTGTAGAAGGAGAAACCACTAAGATATTGTTCTCATATGCATTTTTAAAAAACTCACCATCTTGTTCTAATGCTATCAAAAAAGCACCCTCTATAGGCATAAAAAGAAGTACAAAGTCTAAGCTATTTACACCCTCTAGTTTTTCATACTTTTTAGTACTTAACTCAGTTATATGAGAACTTATACTTCTAATATGTTCTTTTAAAGAGAGGGCTTTTGTAGTTTCATCTTCTGCGTTTATAAAACGCTCATAAGCTGTAAGCGATACTTTTGAGTCGATGATAATATCGCGTTTTTCTGGCATATGTATGATGACATCAGGACGGTAATTCTTACCCTCTTGTGATTTTAGTGTTGCTTGAAGTTCATACTCAACACCTTTTCTAAGACCTGACTGTTCGAGAATATTTTCAAGTACTATCTCTCCCCAGTTCCCCTGTGTTTTGTTCTCACCTTTAAGTGCCTTTGTGAGGTTTATAGCGTCTTGTGAGAGTTGTGAGTTCATCTCTTTGAGACGAAAGAGTTCATCTTTGAGTAAGAAGTTATCTTTTGACTGAGTTTGAAACTGCTCCTTTGCTTCTTTAGAAAAAATAGTTATCTGCTCACGGAATGGTTTGAGTAAGAGTTCTAGCTGCTCTTTGTTAGATGAGCTAAACTGTTTTGCCTTATCTTCAAAAATTTTATTTGCTAGGAGTTGAAACTCTTTGGATAGTTCATCTTTTGCATTTTGTAATACTTGAAGCTTTTGGACTGATGATCGGATTTCCTCTTCATATCGAGTGTTCAATACTGCATGACTTATCTCTAAGTCTGTATAATTTTTTTTGAGTAATTCATGCTCACTGATATTTTCTCTAAACTCATCTTGTAATAGTAGAAGTTTTTGAGTTATAGCAGTTCTTATAGAACTCTCTTTTAAATATAAATAGAGAGTTACTAAAAAAGAAATAAATCCAAAAATACTCAAAACAACATATAGGTCATAGTGCATAAAACATCCTATTTTTTATTAAGTCGATTATACTATATTTCATAATCGAATCCATTTATATAACATATAGTCATAAAAATGTTGATATTATGTAGCATTATAAACTTAACTAATTAATAATATAGATTGGTTTAATTATATTATAGGTTCTTTTGGGTATAATTCGCGAAATACTTTAAGGGGAAGATGCCTGAGGTCTGTTTTGTGCTAGTAAATGCAAATACAGCTTGTTTCATCTCCTTAGTATATTAAAGGATTATGATGCAAGAAAATGCACAAACACAAGAAACACCCAAGGTAGAAGAAGAAAAACTGATGACTTTTGATGAGTTAGGTCTAAAACAAGAGTTACTTAAAAGTATCAAGTTTGCAGGATTTACAACTCCTTCTCCTATTCAAGCACAAGCTATCCCAGTTGTTATAGCTGGTAGAGATATGGTAGGTCAAGCTCATACTGGTACTGGTAAAACAGCAGCATTTAGTTTACCTGCTCTACACAACATGAAAATAGATGGTTCAGTTGAGATGTTAGTTATAACACCAACTCGTGAACTAGCAACTCAAGTAAGTGATGAAATTTTCAAATATGGTCGTAACTTAGGAGCTAAAACTGTAACTGTTTACGGTGGTAGTTCTTACAAACGCCAACTAGACCTTATCAACCGTGGAGCTTCAGTAGTTGTTGCTACACCAGGACGTATGTTAGACATCCTAAAGCGCAACATGCTTGACAACTTTGCACCTAGTATCGTTGTTCTAGATGAAGCTGATGAGATGCTAGATATGGGATTCCTTGATGACATCAATGAAATCTTCTCTTTCTTACCATCAAACCGTCAAACTCTACTTTTCTCAGCTACTATGCCTGCACCTATCAAAACTCTTGCAAGTAGAATACTTCAAAAACCTGAGTTTATCTCTATCACTAAAGGTGAGACAACAAATACTGACATCGAACAACTTTACTATGTAATCGATGAGCACGAGAGAGATGATGCTATCATCAGACTAATGGATGCTGAAACTACTAACAAATGTGTTGTATTTTGTCGTACAAAATCAGAAGTAGATAGACTTTCTAATGTTCTTTCTAATGCTGGTTACTTAGCAAATGGTCTTCATGGAGATATGGAGCAACGCCAACGTGAAAACGTTATCAAAGGTTTCAAAAACAACTCAGTGAAAGTACTTGTTGCTACAGATGTTGCTGCACGTGGTATTCATGTTAACAACATTTCTCACGTATTTAACTACCATATTCCATTTGACCCTGAGTCTTATGTACACCGTATCGGAAGAACAGGTCGTGCAGGAACAAAAGGTAAGGCGATTACTCTTCTTACTCCACTAGAGTTCAAAGAACTACAACGTATCAAACAAAAAGTTGGTACTTCTATGGGTCATGCTTTTGTTCCAAGTAAAAATGACTTAAGAGAGTCAACTGTTGAAGCACTTGTAAAAAAAGTTGAAGACCATAAAGTATATGATGAGTCTCACAGAGTTCTTGACTTACTAAAACAAGACATTGATGAAGAACAAATCATGTACAAACTTGTTTCTATGCTACTAGATCAACAAGATATCAAAGGACCATCGAACATAGGTATACCTGCTGATAAACTTGATGCTATACTTGCTCGTGCTGCACAACGTGGTGGTGGAAATGGTCGTGGTGGTCGTGGTGGTTACCGCGGAAGAAACCGTTCTGGTGGTGGTGGAAACCGTAACCGTTCAGGTGGAAATGGTGGCGGTGGTTACCGTGGAAACCGTGAAGGCGGAAATGGAGGCGGTGATAGAAACCGTTCAGGTGGAAGAAGTTCAGGTGGTTACAGAGGTAATCGCGACTAATTCTCGCACCCTTCAACTATCTACTCTTGGGAGTCTCTTCCCAAGAATACTTCCCTATAAATTTAATTACTTCTCTCCTTATCGCTTAACTGGATAAAGCAGTCCCCTCCTAAGGGATAGCTCAAGGTTCGAGTCCTTGTGGGGAGACCATATATTTCCCATTCAACTAAAATCATCAAAATTTTGTTATAATTATCAAAAAAGGTGATAGTATGAAAAACCTAATTATTTATGAAGACTTTAGTCTCTATGTTGAAAAAGAAGATAGTGAAATTCCTTGGTTAAAAATCTTTCCTAAAGAACCCTATAAAGAGCTAGGTGATGTTCCTCTTGGACTTCGTAAAAAACTTTGGGAAACATATGATCTTATAGAATATGAAATGACTCACTACTATCATCCAAAAAAAATCAATATGGCATCATTTGCAAATGTCCTCCCTCGTGTTCATATCCATGTAATGGCAAGATTCGAAGAAGATAGTTACTTTCCAGAACCTATGTGGGGAACAAAACAGAGAGAATCAAACTTAAATCTTCCAAGTGAGGCAGAGTTTCATAAACGCATTTTTAATGCTTTAACACAAAAACATAACTAAATGATTGTGTGAGTTTTTCTTTTTGTTTGCTTTGAGCAATAAAGATAAATTTCACACTAACAAACTATAATTAATTTAGTTTTATTAGTGATTACATAATAGGTGTCTTTCATGTTCAAACAAACAATTAGAACAAACATAGTCTCCATTTTTCTTTTACTTGTTGGTGCGGTTTCCTTTTCTCTTCTTGCATCCCAATACTATTTTAACCACAACCTAGCAGTGAGTTCAACCACAAAGACTTTTAATCTGATAGCAAAAAATATCTCTGAGAAAATTGAAAAAGACAATAGAAGAATTAAGCATATACTCAAAGCAAATGTAGAAAATAAATACTTTTTTGAAGATATAAGTTTTGATTACAATCATCCTGCAGCGCAAGACCTTATACAGATGATGAGAATAAACCGTGGCATATACGCTATGTATTTTGCTCAAAAAGATGGCTCTTTCTTTGAAATAATCAATATGAATGAGTCCCCTCTTCTCTATGATAGATACAAAGCACCAAGCCAGACTCGATGGACAACTTTGATTCATATAGACAATAAAATAGAGTATACTTTTTTAGATAAGAACCTTACAAAAATTTCTTCCTACTCTCTTGAAAAAAAATACAACCCTCTCTCTCGTCCATGGTATAGAGACGCAATTAACTCTAAAAAAGCAATCATGACCGAACCCTACCTCTTTACAAATTTAAAAAAGACGGGAACTACCTATGCCATGGAACTAAACCAAGCAGGCACTGTTTTTGCAATCGACTTTACTCTTAAAAAACTTAACCACTTACTCTCTCTTCAAACCTTTGAAGAGGATTCTGAGATTTTTCTATTTAATAACAATGGAAATAAAATCGCAAGTTCGGCAAACAACTTAAACACTCCCTCTAAAAATAGTTTTACTAAGAAAGACACTAATCTCGTTTTTACCAAAGAGGAGGAAAAATACATACAAGAGACGTCTCCTCTCGTTGTCTCAAATGAAGAGGATTAGGCTCCTTTTGATTTTGAATCCGCTGGTACGCCAATGGGCTACTCGGTAGATCTAATCAAGCTAATCGCTCACAAAAGTGGTCTAAAGGTGGACTTTCGTAACGGCCACACTTGGGATGAGATAATGAAAATATTTTCAGATGGAGATATGGATATCGTTCAGTCCATTTATAAAACGCCAAAAAGAGAGAGACTCGGAAAATTCACAGAACCAATGTACAGTTTTAAAAACTACTTTATTTCACTAAAAAGTAGTAATAAGATATCTTCCATTGAAGATTTAGAGTTTAAAAAAGTTGCGGTTGCTAGAGGTTGGTCTATTGAAAAATTTATTGCTCAAAAATACCCAAATGTTAAGTTAGTAGTCTTTGAAGATTTAACAACGGCTATGTTAGCACTCTCTCAAGGAAAAGTAGATGCAATGGTTGAGACAAAAGAGACCTTTAACTATCTCTCTAGCCAACTATACATAGACAACTTATCACTTGATGGATGGTTTAATGAGTTTGATAATAACACTGCTCAGTCAATCTACATGATGGTTCAAAATGACAATCCTCTACTACTATCCATTATAAATAAAACCCTTAATAGCATTACAAGTGAAGAGAGTCAGATGCTTCTAGACAAATGGTTCTCTAGTAACTCTAAAATAACACATCTTAATATGGTGGACCCAATACTTATGGACTCCCTACTCTCCAACAATAAAAATATCATCTCTTACTCATATAAAGGAAAAGAGTATCTCTCCATGTTTATAGGAATTGGAAACAACTCTCACTTAGGCATTAAAGTTGCAAGCAAGCAACTTTTTAAGCCTTATGATGTAAATATGAAATACTCATTCGCTATCTCTTTTATACTCCTCCTCATTGCAATACCAATAATATTTTACGTAACAAATATCATTGTTAGACCAATAAAGGCGCTTATAGAAGAGAACGAAGACGTAAAACACCGTAGATTTGATCAAGTTGAAAAAATTCAAACGAATATCATAGAGTTTATTGCACTTTCTAAGTCACAGGTCTCTATGTCTCATAGTATTCACGAATACCAAAAATCTCAAGAAGCCCTTCTTGACTCCATTATAAAACTTATAGCGGAGGCTGTTGATGCTAAGTCTCCATATACAGGTGGACACTGTGAAAGAGTTCCAGAGATAGCGCAGCTGCTCGTTGCAAAAGCAAGTGAATCAAAAGAGGGAGTGTTTGAGCAGTTTACACTAGAGAGCAAAGATGACTTGAGAGAGTTTGAGATAGGCTCATGGCTACATGACTGCGGAAAGGTCACAACACCAGAATATGTAGTTGACAAATCAACGAAACTTGAAACTATTAACGATAGAATCCATGAAATTCGTACTCGTTTTGAAGTTCTCTGGCGTGATGCTCAAATAAGCTATCTAGAAGCAAAACTTAATGGTAAGGATGATAAAGAGGCACTAGAGAGACTAAACACTTCACAGCAACAGCTGTTAGAAGATTTTGAATTTGTCGCAAACGCCAACATAGGTGGAGAGTATATGAGTCCTAATAAACAAGAGAGAATTCGTGAGATAGCTAAAACAGAGTGGATTAGATACTTTGATGACTCCCTTGGTTTAGGTGAAGTAGAAGCACTTAGATATGACAAAGAAAATGCACAACAACTTCCTGCCACAGAGCAGCTACTAAGTGATAAAAAGCAGCATATTATTAAACGCGAAAACTTTGACTATGAGTCTTACATGAGAGATGGTTTTAAAGAGGAGGTTCCTGAGCATCTTTATAATTATGGAGAAGTTTATAATCTCTGTATAGCAAAAGGGACTCTCTCCCCAGAAGAGCGTTACAAAATCAACGAGCATGTAATACTTACAATTAAAATGCTTGAAAAGATTCCCTTTCCCTCTCAGATGACTAAAATACCTGAGTATGCAGGTACACATCACGAAACACTCATAGGAACTGGTTACCCGAGAAAACTCTCAGCAGATGAGCTCTCTATACCTGCACGTATAATGGCATTAGCAGATGTGTTTGAAGCACTTACAGCATCTGATAGACCTTATAAAAAGGCCAAAACACTTTCTGAGTCTGTCAAAATACTCTCATTTATGGTTAAAGATGAACATCTTGATGAAGATGTATTTAAACTATTTTTGCGAAGTGACTTGCATAATGTTTATGCGAAGAGATATTTAAAACCTGAACAGATTGACGAGGTAGATATAGAGCAGTATTTGTAAAAATATTCTATAAATAATTTACAGTTTTTTTCACAATTAAAATTCTCAATTTTGTTCAAACTCCAACAAAGTAGTTTGAAAAATTATTTTAGTGGGGAAAATGGGACAAGTGCTGAACCCCATGTTAACCCCCCACCAAAAGCATCAAGAAGCATAAGTTCACCAGCTTTTAAATCTCCAGCTTCATAAACATCATTCATTGCCATTGGTATAGAAGCACCAGAAGTGTTTCCATACTTTCCAACAGTAAGAACAACTTGTTCTTCTCTCATTTTAAGAGCATCTCCAACAGCTTTAATGATGCGGTAATTCGCTTGATGCGGAATAAAGTGCTTCACAGCATCACTCTGTAAATTGTTATCAGCTAAAATCTCTACAACATCTTTTGTAAGAGTACGAACAGCAACTTTAAAAGTCTCATTTCCCTTCATCTGCATAAAACAAGCGTTTGCTTCACCCTCAAGTGCATCATGAGGAGAACCTGTCCCACCATTCGGGGTCATAAGTAGATCAGCATAAGTGCCATCAGCAC
>JAYEJR010000105.1:0-32711 GCA_034660715.1 Campylobacterota bacterium
GTATGCCACGACGAAATGATTTCATATGAGCGTAGCGTGTCTCATACCCATCGGCATGACGAATTTTCACAAGATTACCGTAGCTTCCCATTCTCGCTGCGTAGATGACTCTTCCACTTCCTGCTGCTACTATAGGTGTTCCACGTCTCGCTGCATAGTCAATGCCTAAGTGGGCCTTCCACTTTCTTAGGACTGGGTGGAACCTACGTTTCGTGAAGTAGGAGGATATTCTAGCACCTCGAACAGGACGTGCAAGTAAAAACCCTTCGACCTCATGTCCCTTCTCATCATAGTAACGGTCATCATCATTGAGATAGATGTAGTGTTTTTTCTTCTTCATCTCTATCATAGCAACTTCGAGAGTAGGCATGGAAAATACGCGCCCAAGTCTATACTTCTGTTTATAGATCATGACAAGGTCATCACCTTGGCGAATGTCGTTTTTAAAGTTGAGTGAGTTTCTAAAACTTGCTGTAAATATCTGTGCTAGTTTTTTACTGCCAGTGTATTTCATGATGGTGTAGTTGGGGGAGCTGACTATTTTTGCGGAAAAAGCCTCTGTTTTAGTTGTACTGATGATAGGAATAGCTTCAAACTTATACTTTTTTTCGCGTTTATGAATATGAATCTGGAGTTCATCATTGAGAGGAAGAAGTATCTGCTCGATAGTTTTGTTCGCATCGTAGAGAATCTGATAGTTAACACCCGCTCGCATCTCTTCGGTTAAACGCTTGTCTTCACTATCTAGGTTGTAGTAAAGTGCTCGAACAGGAAGGTTGTGTCTCTCTAAGAAAACTAAGTAAGTTTCACCATTGAGCCATCTATCTCTATGAACTTCTGCTGAAAAAAGGGTGCTTGTAAAAAGAAAAAGTAAGAAAAATCGTATCAAAATTTATGAGCCTAAAATAAAAATTTTTAAAATATTAGCCTCTTTTTGCTTAGTCTGAGGTTTGTTTGATATAATCGCATATAATTAATAAAGAAGAAGTGATATGAAATTTATATTTTTAACTCTGTTTATGCTTTCAAGTTTAGTTGCTGCAGTTATTAAGGCACCCATTTTAAGTATTGATGAAGAGAAACAACAAGCGAGTGTTACATTAGAGAGAGTGGATGTTGGTGTGAGTGGCTTTTTAGTACACACTATTGTGGAGGGTCATACAAGTATCTTAAAAAATGTTCATGTAGTGAAGTATGATAAAGAGTCTAAAGTAGCTACACTTCAGATGAGTGAGTTTAATGCTCTTGCTAATAATGCTCTTCCAACAGGTAAATGGCAAGCTAAGGTTGGAGATAAAGTAGAGTTGGCGTTTGGTTACTCTCGGGCTCTTTTAGTGGCTCCAAGTGAAGAGATTTATCATCAGATAACAAAGAGTGTGAAGGTTCAGTGGGTGCATGTAGATATATTTGCAACTATTCTCTCCTATCGTGGACATCCAACACCTCTCAAAGAGGACTTTGATGCTATGAATATAGCGAGTAGTGTTGGACTGCTTTTTATCTATCTTGATAAAAAGCTTTATACCATTGACATTAAAAGTTTTGCAATCCTAAACATCAGTGAGGCCCCTTTAGTTCAAGATAGTGTTAAACTCCCTTTTTACTCTCGAGTTGAGACAATAGAAGCAAACTGGTGGGGAGAGGGGAGTGATGAGCTTGAGGATTATGAGCCACACTACTATGCACTTTTAGTAGAGAATAATAAGAAAAACAGAAAACTTTATGAGATTATTAAAAATGGTGATGCAAAAAACCACTTTTTACTAGAAAATTTTGAGATAGGAGAATAGTTTTGATAGATACAAAACATATACAACACTTCACTTCCATAGTGGGTGATGAGAATATTTATAGTGATAAAGCACACTTGATAGCGTATTCATACGATGCAACTCGTGAGCACTTTGAACCAGACGCGGTACTTTTCCCTCGTCATGAAGAGGACGTAAGCACCATACTTAAGTACTGTAATGAAGAAAGAATAGTTATAGTTCCTCGTGGAGCAGGTTCTGGTTTTACAGGTGGAGCACTTCCAAGTTCGGGTGGAATCGTGCTAGCTATGGAAAAACACATGAACAAGATCTTAGAGATTGACATGAAAAACATGGTTGCGATAGTGCAACCAGGTGTTATAAACATGGACCTGCAACGTGCTGTGGAAGAGGTTGGTCTCTTTTATCCGCCAGATCCAGCATCTCAAGACTACTCAACTCTAGGTGGAAATGTTAGTGAAAACGCCGGTGGTATGCGTGCTGCAAAGTATGGAATCACAAAAGACTATGTTATGGCTACTCGTGCGGTTCTTCCAAATGGTGATGTTATAAAAGCTGGTAAACGCACTATTAAAGATGTTGCTGGTTATAACATCAGTGGTATTTTGATAGCTTCCGAGGGAACACTTGCTGTACTCTCAGAGATAACGCTTAAGCTTATCCCTAAACCTAAGATGACTAAAACAGCTATGGGGATTTTCCCAACTGTAAACGATGCAATGGAAGCAGTTTATAAAACGATGGCAAGTGGTATCACTCCTGTTGCTATGGAGTTTTTAGATAACTTAACTATTCGTGCTGTTGAGCAGACTTACTCTAAAGGACTTCCAGTAGATGCAGGTGCACTTCTTGTAACTGATGTTGATGGAAACTTAGAAGATGACCTTGACTACCAACTCTCTGAAATCGAGAGAGTTTTTAAAGAGAATGGCTGTAGCGAGTTTAAAATAGCACAAAATGACCAAGAAGTAAAAGATATCTGGTTTGCCCGTAGAAATGCATCACAAGCTATCACTGTTTATGGAAGCAAAAAACTTAACGAAGATGTAACGGTCCCTCGTGCAGTCCTTCCAGAGCTTCTAGAGAAGTTTTATGCTATCGCTGAGAAGTATGACATTAACATTCCATGTTTTGGTCACACTGGTGATGGAAACGTTCATACAAATGTAATGGTAGATGGCAAAGATCCTGAACAAGTAAAAATAGCTTATCAAGCTATAGAAGAAGTTTTTCAAGCTACTGTTGACTTGGGTGGAACACTCTCAGGTGAGCATGGTATCGGTCTTGCAAAAGCACCATACATGAGCATGGCGTTTAGTGAAGAAGAGATGAACCTTTTCAAATCAATCAAGACGGCGTTTGATCCAAACAACATCTTAAATCCTGCAAAAATGGGACTGAACTAGTCCTAATTAAGTAACTCTTTATAAAGAGTAGCTCATAATACTTATGAAAGGCTACTCTTATGAAACAAAAAAAATCTTCCATACTTTCTGATATATTAGGTGCTTTAGCTGGTACTGCTGTTGTCCTACCTCAATCAATGGGTCTTGGTGTTGTACTTTTTAGTGTGATGGGTTTTGATGCCTCTTCAGGAGCATTTGCCGGAATCATCGGTGCAGCGATACTCTCTATAATCTCTGGACTTTTTGGAGCTACACTTGGGATGTTTAGTGCACCTAATGGTCCTGTTACTATGCTTCTTATTGGTATATTTACGATTATGTCTGCAAATGCTGCAAGTTCGGAGTTGATGCTTTTAACTCTGAGTGTTATCTTGATGCTTACAGGTGCTTTTCAAATCCTCTTTAGTCTTGTTGGTGGTGCAAAACTCGTTAAGTTTATGCCTTATCCAGTTATAGTAGGTTTAGTTACGGGAATAGGCATCTTGATGATAAAGTCACAGATGCAACTGTTCATATCAGCTTATGACACTGTAGCTGATCTATTTATAGCATCTATTCCTCTTTTTGTTGGTTTGATGACTGTGGCTGCAATAGTACTGACACCTAAGTTCACAAGTAGAGTTCCTGCTACATTGGTTGGACTACTTTTTGGTATCTTTACTTATCAGGTTTTAAATTACTTTTATCTGCATGATGCTTATGGGGCATGGGTTGTTGGAGCTATCCCGAGTATGGACTCTTTGCATTTTGGTATAAGTATAGAGAGTTTAAACTCTTTAGACTTCATGGTGATAGTCCCAGCTGCCCTAGCCTTAACAGTGCTTGCTAC
Organism: Campylobacterota bacterium; assembly: GCA_034660715.1. Taxonomy (GTDB): domain Bacteria; phylum Campylobacterota; class Campylobacteria; order Campylobacterales; family Sulfurimonadaceae; genus Sulfurimonas. The sequence continues at coordinate 4,008 of JAYEJR010000105.1, forward strand.
TACGGATTGTTTAGTGACAGCTATCGTTGCAGACTCTCAAACAAACACGAGACATAATGGAAAAGTGGAGATTATCGCACAAGGACTTGGTCAGATAGTGACAGGTTTTGTTGGTGGTCTTGGTGGAGGTGGAACAAAGGGTGCGACACTTGTAAACCTACAAAGTGGAGGAGGTAGGTTTAGTGCTGTTTTTAGCGGCTTAAGTTTTCTAGCACTTATAGTCTTTTTTGGAACTATTGGTAACTATCTTCCCTTAAGTGTTCTAGCAGGTGTCATAGTCTTTGTCGGATACGGGATGATAAACTTTAACATCATCGACTGGATGAAGTATAAAAAAAGTAGGGTAGATGCTTTTATCGCCCTAATAGTGATAGCCGTTGTTATACTGGTTGATCTTGTAAGCGCTGTTGGTATAGGTATAGTTATCTCTATGATAATGTATATACGTATGCAGATTAAAGCTCCTATAGTACATAGAATAACAAACGCCATTAACAGAAAGTCATTAACTAAGAGAACAGATGAAGAGTTAGAAGTTCTAAAAACAGAGGGTGAAAAGATTGTTATGCTCGAACTAACGGGAACACTCTTTTTCGCAACAGCTGATAAACTCTTAGAAGAGATAGAAGTTTATAAAAAAGAGGACTACTGTGTCATACTTCATTTTCAAAGAGTTAAGTTTATAGACTTAACAGGTGTAATCATCCTCCTTCAAATCGCTTCGAGTCTCAAAAATGTCAATGCAGAGCTTGTTTTATGTCATATGCACAAAGAGTTAGGGATAGGAAAAAAGATAAACAGAGCTCTTAAGAGTGTTGATAAAAAAAACAGTATAAAAATTAGAACTTTTATCAACATAGATACAGCATTTGAGTATGCTGAAAACAGACTTTTAAAACTAAGTGGAATTAAGCTCAGAACTATAGATGACTACTTAGATGTAGAAGAGAATCAGTTTTGTAAAAATGTTCCTACACATATAATCTCCCTGATAAAAGAGTTGAGTGTTCAAAGAACCTTGGAAAATAGAGCTATCTTGTTTAATCAAGACGAACTAGGGAGTTCTCTATTTATGGTTTTAAAAGGGGAGATAGATATCAAGCTCTATTTTGATAAAAAGAGTTATAAGCTTCTTGGAAGATATGGGGCTGGAACATACTTTGGAGAGATAGCTTTTTTAAATCCAGGAAAGAGAACAGCATGTGCACAAAGCAAGGGAGAGACTGTCGTGTTAGAACTGAGTAAAGATGCTCTTTTAAGTCTAGACTCAAAAGATAAAGAGGAATTAGCGATGGTACTGCTCTTTGAGTTAGGTACGACTTTGGGAGAGGAACTACGAAGTTCGGCAAATGAAATTAGACGACTCGAAGCCATATGATACTTAAGCATATTAAATTTTTCATATATAGGTTTTTTGATAAAGAGTTAACTCTTTTTGCAGCTAGTCTGAGTTTTTATACTATCTTTACTATCATCCCATTGTTACTAATGATGTTAACACTCTTGACCTCAATGGAGAGTTTTTCAGAGTACTATGAGAGTATAAAAAGTTTTCTTTTTTCTAATCTTATGCCTGGAAATTCTAAACTGATTATGGGTTATATAGATGGATTTTTAGAGAACTCTGCAAAGATAGGAACTTTAGGTCTGGCTATGATTCTAATCTCATCACTCTTATTTTTTAGAAACTTCGCTTATATAGCTAACAAAATATTTCATGCTAAGAAGCGTTCATTTCTTGCTTCTGTCTCTATATACTTTATACTTCTACTTTTAGCACCGGTAGCCTTAGGAATCTCTTTTTATATTACTGGCTATATTGCATCACTTATGGCTTCAAACTCTTTAACCGAGGGTTTAAATATACTTCCATTGATTCCCTATCTTATTGTTTGGGCTTTTTTCTTTTTGGTTTTTCAGTTAGCGGCAAATATCAAGGTAAATATAAAGGCTTCACTTATCAGCTCTTTTATCATCGCTGTAATCTTTAGTCTTAGTAAAAGTGCATTTATCTATTATATTATGATGAACAAACTCTACACAACTATGTATGGCTCATTCGCTATCGTGATGTTTCTTTTTTTATGGATATATATTTCATGGGTTATATTTATCTATGGACTAAAGCTATGTTACATGATACATAGCATATATAAAAAACGAGAAGCTAGAGAAGAGCAGTAGATAGAGAGAATTTTTTTTGTAAAGAGGAAGAAGAGAAAGTCCTATATAAAGATAGAGAAACTTTCTGTCTATCTCTAAAGAGAGAGCATCTGTCTCAAGATAAAGTAACATCTTTAAAACGCCATCCATTACATCGCCAATATTTAGAAAATGAAAGAGCATAGCTAAGGGATAAAAGAGTGTGAAAAGAGATGTAAGTAGTATAGATAAGGGATGGAAGATTGAGAAGTTACCAAATATAATAAGTGAGTAGGGCAACATAAGTAGATATACCCAAAATGGAAGAGTCAAAAACTGCCATACTTTACTTCTATGCTTAAAATAGATAAGAAATAAAAAGATATAAAACACCCCAGAAACACTTAACCAGAGGCCTATACTAAAAAGAAGTCTTGGAAATAGAGATAGTATGAGTAAAAGACTTAGAAGAAGTGTCTGCATGGAAATGATTTTAATACCTCTGTCATAAAGAATAAAACCGACAAGAAGCATTACAAAGGCTCTTAGTAGGGAAGGTGGAGAGTCTAAAAAGAGTAAATAGCTCAACAGAACAATACTTATAAGAATAAATGAGTCGAGTTTATAGCTTCTATATGGAAAATATCGGTTTTGCAATAATCGATAAGGGTACTTTATGAGAAAAAATAAAATTGCACTTAGAACTCCTAGATGAAATCCACTAATAGCAATTAGATGAGAAATCCCTAGGTTTGAGAAAACTACTTGAAGTTCATATGGTAGTTGTTTCGCACTAAAAAGGGCTTGATAGAGTAGAGAAATATTTTTATCTTGGTGTTGAGAATCTATGTAGGTATTTAGTCTTGTTTTATAACTTTCGTCCTTATGAATTTGAAGGATTTTACTAAAGCTGTAAAAACTGCTCATATACTCATGAAAACTTATTTTTCCTGCCCAAACTTCTAGCTCTACTTTTTGGTATTTTATACTAGGAAGGCTTTTGCTAGCTGTAGTGTAAAATGTAAAGTCCTTGTCGCTTTTTAGTTTGAGAACCTGATAGGTTTTTTCTTTATTCTTTTTTGTAAGCTTAGTTTTTTCATACTGTTTGAGTACTGTGGCGTTTACAAGTTGAGAGTCAAACTTTGTTAGTTCTTTGTAGTTGTAAAATTCTAAGACTAAAGAGAGACTAAAGATGACAAAGCAGAGAAGGAGAAAGTGAAAGAAGTCTCTTCTGCTTCTAAAGAGAGAGACTTTTTCTAACATTTAGAGTGTAGGCATATCGACTATTGGGATATCCATAGTCGCTGAGGTTGTGTCTACATTTTCATAGACTGTTTCAACTCCAGCACTATATGCAGGTGCGTCAACAAAGCGAGTGAGCTTTTTCTGAAACACAAGTTTTACATGTCCAGTTGGACCATTACGCTGTTTTCCGATGATGATCTCAGCATCCTCTTCCTCTTTTTCAACATACTCCGAGACGAACTCTTTTCCTTCAGCTTTAGCAGCTTTTTCACGCTCTTTTTCTTCTTTATAAAGATAAACATCATCACGATAAACAAAGAGAATAATATCCGCATCCTGCTCGATAGAACCAGACTCACGGATATCACTTAGCATTGGGCGTTTGTCATTACGGGACTCTAACCCACGGTTAAGCTGAGAGAGTGCAACGACAGGCATCTCAAGCTCACGCGCAAGCATCTTAAGTCCACGAGAGATTTCTGATACTTGAAGGTGTCTATCTTGGTTTCCAACACCTTGCATAATTTGGAGATAATCTATCACGGCAATCTCTATCTCTGGGTGTTGATTTTTGAGTTTTCTTAGTTTACTTCTGAGTTGATTGATATTGATACTACCTTGGTCATCAACATAGAGTTTTGCAGAGTTCATACGGTCAATAGCACCATTTAAAGAAGACCACTGGTCATCATTCATATCACCAACACGAAGTTTTTGTAATGGTATAGAAGTCTGAACTGAAAGTAAACGCAGCATTAACTGTTCAGCTGGCATCTCTAGCGAGAAAAAAGCAACACCTTTACCGTTCATAATGAGAGAGTTAACCGTGTTTAGAATGAATGAAGTTTTCCCCATTGCAGGACGAGCTGCGATGATAACTAAATCACCTTTACCAAAACCAGTAGTCATTTTGTTAAGTTCAGCAAAGCCAGTATCGACACCAACAAGAACCGAGTTCCCACGAGCCTTCATCTCCTTGATGTACTCCATAGTGTCAAATGTCATCTTTGGAGCATCTTTAAAGTCACTTGTCTGGTTGTCTTGAGTGATGTCGTAGAGTTTTTTCTCAACTATGTCAACAACTTCAGCAGAAGGAAGTTCCTCTTCAACTGTAACTCTTTTTATCTCAGTAGTAAGTGTTAGAAGATGGCGTTTAAGAGATTTGTCTTTTATCTCATCAACATATGCTTTTGTATTTGAGATAGGATTTGCAGAGAGAATTTCAAGCATAACCTGTTCATCAAATTTTTTGATTTTGATAAGTTCTTTTTTGATAAACTCTTCATCGATTGGCTGGTCTTTTTGAAGAAGAAACATCATCACTTGAAATATATCTTGATGCGCGGGAAGATAAAAGTCATCTTGCTGTAGTGCTGTGCTAAGTTCATCAAATTGACTTGGTTCAAAAACGATAGAGCTCAGTATGGAGCGTTCAAATGCTAGGTTGTATAAGTTATCTTGCATTACGCTTTGTCTGCCATCTCTTCAACTTCACTTACAAACCTATCGACAAGTTCAGCCTCATCAAGGTTAGCAACTACTTCACCTTTAACCATCACAAGACCTTTACCTTTTCCATAAGCGATAGCAACATCTGCATGAGCTGCTTCACCGATGGCGTTTACTACACAACCCATCACTGAGACATTGAGTGGCGTTTTGATGTGAGCTGTTCTTTTTTCTATCTCAGCAACAGCAGTTACTAAGTCAGCTTCTATACGCCCACATGTAGGACAAGAGATGATGTTTAGACCATCGGGCATCGCTCCACTATCTTTAAGAATTGCACGGGCGACATTTATCTCCTCTTCAAGCTCACCAGTGATAGAGACTCTCATCGTATCACCGATACCATCAAGTAAAAGTGCACCAAGACCGATAGAGCTCTTTACAGTAGCATGAAAAAGAGTTCCAGCTTCTGTCACACCTAGGTGGAATGGATAGTGGTTTTTAGGACGAAGCATTCTATAGGCATCGACTGTTCTTTGAACATCAGAAGCTTTGAGAGAGACTTTTATATCTTCAAAGCCTAGGTCTTCAAGAAATTTGATGTTGTACTCAGCAGAAGCGACCATACCCTCAGCCGTCTGTCCATACTTGTTTTCAAACTGTTTCTCTAAAGAGCCGGCGTTTACTCCGATACGAACTGGAATAGAACGCTCTTGACAGGCTTTTACTATCTCTTTGATTCTACTCTGTTCACCGATATTTCCAGGATTGAAACGAACACAATCAACTGACTCAGCAGCTATGAGAGCTAGTTTATAGTTGTAGTGTATGTCTGCAACAAGAGGCAGAGAAATCTGCTCTTTTATAGACTTAAGAGCGAGTGCATCTTCCATATCAGGAACTGCGACACGAACTATATCACAACCAGCAAAATGTAAGCGGTTTATCTGTTCAACTGTAGCAGCAACATCATGAGTGTTTGAGTAAGTCATAGACTGAGTACTTATAGGTGCATCACCACCAACAGCCACATCGCCGACATATATTTTTTTGGTTGGGTATCTTTTTATCATAGAGGGATTTTATCCCAAAGTTAGTAAATATGCGCTTTAAAAACTTTGGAATAGAAATAGAGTAGTGTAAAACTTAGAATTTAAAATCTAAGTTAGTATAGATATAGCGACCTGGTTCATTTAAAAGCATATTGTAAGATCCAGATGTTACAAGTGTTAAGTCTGCATAAGTATTACTTTGAGCATAAGTTTCATCAAAAATATTGTTCACACCAAGTGTAAAATCAAACTTTTTATTAACAGCATGTTTTACTTTGGCGTTTACAATACTCCAGGCATCTAGAACTTGCTCTCCATTTTCAGAATCAATAGTATCCCATTTATCACTTGCGGCAAATTCTAAAGTAGCAAGAGAGTTGTTCATATATTCATAATTTGCAGCAATGTTTCCACGTAGTGGTGCCATATCTGCTAAGTTCGTTCCATTTTGTCCATCCATAGCTTTCTCTTTTTTACCTCTCTTGTAAGAAGCACCGAGGTCAAATGTTAAGTCATCATTTGCATAGAAAGAAGCACTTAGTTCTGCACCATAGATTGTAGCATTTATATTTTCAAATGCATTTGTATCAGGAGTTACTGGATTATTATCGTTATTTTTATGATAATAAATATAGTTTTCTAGCATAGAGTAGAAAGCTTTTGCTTTAAACTTAAAACTGTCGTTATCTGTTTCATAGCCTAAGTCAAATTCTCGGTTTGTTACTTGATCTAAGTTCTCTGTTCCCACATGGTTACCCATAGAACCAAGAAAGTATAGCTCTCTTGCATCTGGAACACGTGAAGCTTGACCAAATCCAAAAAATACTTTGTGATCTTTATTGATATTGTATGTAGATAAGATATTTGCACCAATTGAAGTGTAGTCATTGTTTTGATATGTATCATTTGTTACTTTTGTTGTATCATATCTCGCACCAATTGATACATCTAAGTCATTATAGCTTTTGTTAAGTTTAAGAAATAGTGCACTATTTGTTGTAACGGAGTTATCAATACTTTTTCTGTTTGCTCCTCCCGGAAGATAGTTAGGATTAGAGTTTTTTTCATAATGTCCATTCCATTTTCTTTCGCTAGCATCAAGTCCAACTGTTAGGATATGTCCTAAAAAGTTAAAACCATTTTTAAGCTTTAAACCATCCATGGAAGTAGTTAACCAGTTAGTCATTACAGCAGTGTTTGCAGCCATTCTATAATCTGTACCCATTGGATGGTCAACATCAGAATGGTAGTATTGAAGATTTACATTTTCATAGTTATCGCTTAGATTATTTATATTGTATTCAATATTGTAAATATTTGAATCATCATAAATAGCATCCATTGGGGAGTTTCCATAGATGATGTCGTTACTTCTATTTGCTGTTACACCTAAACGTAACTCATGGTCTTTGAGAGTAGTTATAAAAGCTTTTGCCATAATGCTTTTTTTATCATAAGCAGGCATATCATGATAGAGTGGTTGGAATCGTGCTCCTTTTGCTTTAGCTATAGCAGTAGCCGAAGAGCTTGGGTTTGCAAGTACCTTTGCATAGTTATTATCAATCTGAGTAGTGATTGTATCGCCATTTCCATCTTTGTACTGGTCACTTGACTCCATTGAAGCTGCAACGGAGACTCTGATGCGCTCATTTCCACCACTTGCACTTGCTCCGAACTTTTTATAGTTAAAAGAGCCAGCACCAATGTTGACTTCGCCTTTTAGCTCTTTAGTGGGTTGTTTTGTCTGTATTTTGACTCCACCACTCATCGTACCAAATGTTTCTACATCATAAGGTCCTTCTATAATTTCGATCTCTTCTATTTGGTTAGCAAGTATATGAGAAACTGGAGGATCCATTCTATTAGGACAAGCACCATATACCTTTGTTCCATCTACTTCTACTGAAATATTGTCACGTTTTTGACCACGGATAAGGATGTCATTTGCGATACCACTACGACGAGACATATCGATACTTGGCACTTTGTCACTGAGTGCTTGTGCTACATCTGCTGAAGTTTGAGCATTTTGCGCTACTTCTGTGATGAGTGTGGATTCTATATTTATTGGTGTAAGTTGTACCTCAGTTGCATACAAACTACTCATAGCTAAGAGTGATAGAGTTATTTTAGTTTTTGTCATTTTTATACCTTAAACTTTTTAATTAGATTATAATATTTTAAATAGTGTTACAAGAGTGTTAATCCGTTAGTAGTTTTTAGCTAGAATTTCATTTATGAGTAAAACAGAAAAAATAAAACGAACTATTTTAATAGCTATAGGCTTTGGAATGGCTACTTACCTTATCATGAATGGTTGGGCTATCTTGGATAAAAAGCAAGATAACAACACTACAATAGAGCAATAATGGCTCACATAACTCTTAGTAAAAGTAACTTTTTTTATAACTTAGACAAGATAACTGCACAGACAAAAAGTATAGATAGAGTAGCCTTAGTCCTTAAAGATAATGCTTATGGCCATGGGGTTATAGAGATTGCTACTTTAGCAAAAGAGTATGGGATTACAAAGGCTGTTGTTCAGTCAAACAGGGAAGCTTTATTAATTGAAGAGTTTTTTGAGTACATCTTAGTTTTAGCAGATTTTCCTACACACTTAAGTGAAAAAATAAGATACACCATAAACGACTTAAACGCCATTAAAAAGTTTCCAAAAGGTACTTTAGTTGAGTTGAAAGTCAACACTGGTATGAATAGAAATGGTATAGAGATAGAAGAGTTTGACTCCGCAATGGCATTGATAAAATCAAATGAACTGATTCTTGAAGGCGTCTTTACTCACCACTCTAGTGCTGATGAACTCACTCAAATGTATGAACTTCAAAAAAGCAGGTTTGCTGCATTAAAACAGCGAGTTCCTAAAGGGCTGCGTTTACACTCGTGTAACTCTGCAGCACTCTTTAGAGATGATAACTTTGATGAAGATATGGCTAGAATCGGTATAGCGGCTTATGGCTGTCTAGAACTTCCATCCGAGATATTTAAAGTAACATTGAAGCCAGTACTTTCACTCTATGCAAAAAAGATATCTTCTCGAACTCTTAAAGTTGGAGAGAGTGTTGGATACGGGGCTTGTTATACTCTAAAGAGTGAAGAGGTTGTGAGTAACTATGACTTTGGTTATGGTAATGGATTTTTGAGAACTCTTTCAAACAGTTATAAAACCCCAGAAGGTATAGAGATAGCAGGAAGAATTTCTATGGACAATAGCTCTTTTTTAAGTGATAAAGATGAGCTTTTAATTTTCGATGATGCTTCATCTGTCGCTGCCCAGACTAACACTATTAACTATGAAGTACTTACTGCGCTTAAACCCTCTCTCAAACGCCAGATAGTTTAAGGTAGAACTCTTCTCATGCAGTTTATGAGTTTATTTTTATCACTGCATTTGAGAAGAGAACACCATCTATGTTAAGTAGAAGCATCTCTTCTATCTCATCTTCACTACTTATATTAACTAAGATTTTTGCATCAAAGAGATAGGACTCAGCTATGCTTTGTGCTGTTTTTGCTATATCGGGTTTGACGATAATATACTTGGTGTTTAACGAAGAGGCATAAGCAAGCTCTGTGATGTTATGTACACAAAGAGCAAAAGAGACTCGGTTTTCATTTAGATAGCTGATAATATCTAGATTTTCTTCATCAAATTCTAAATAAATATTTGAATTAGATGGCGTTTTACTAATAGACTCTATATCACTTATGTGATAAAAATTTTCATTCTCTATGAATCTATGACCAAAGAATAACATCTATTTTGCCTTTTCTACACACTCTCGTGAGCAGTAGTATTTTGAGTTTGAGAGGATAGACTCTTCGAGTTCACTATAAACACCACATGTTGCACACTCTATCATGTCATTTGCTTGTGGTTTTTCATTTTTACTCTTTTTCTCTTTAGAGACTTTTGCAGGTTTCTTCTTTATAAACATAAAGTAGACTATTCCTATAACTGCAACAACAAGTAGGACTTTAAGTATCATATGTTTTCTCCAAGTAGTAAGTAGTGTCTATTTTTTGTTTCTATAATTTTATGTTTCATATCTTTAGCTCCATCTTTAACTTCATCAAATACTTTTTCACCTTTATAAAAAAGAAGTTTACTATCTGCATCGCGGAAGTTTTGACTTAGGCTGAGAAGCATTTTAGTATCTGTAACTGCACGAGATGTGATGATATCAAAGAATTTAGGTTCCATCTGTTCTACTCGTTTTTTTACAACAGTTACATTATCAAGTCCTAAGTCAGCTTTGATAAACTGCAAAAAAGATGCACGTTTTACTAAGGGCTCAACAAGAGTAACATCTGTCTGGGGAAGGGCTAAGGCTAGAATCATGCCTGGGAAACCAGCACCTGTTCCTATGTCCATGAGTGTCTCTACCTTTGGTAAGAAGCTTACAGGGAAAACAGCATCATATATGAAACTATCAAGTGTAACATCATCTTTTGCCCCAGTTAGGTTGTGGATTTTATTCCATTTATGGAGATGCTCTTTATACTTTTGAACATTATAAAAAAAGTTTTCTGGAAGTGTGATTTGATCTTTTGCGAGTGTAGCTTTTAAATCCAATAAAATATCCTTAGTTTTGAAAGGATATTTTATCTAAAAAAATATTAGAGTTTATGAATATAGTTTTTTCATGGCTGCAAAGAAGATTTTAAATAGCCCTTTATTTCCTACAAGATCATCTATAAGTGCATCATATGTTGTGTTTTTTTCTTCTAAAAAACCACGAAGATATTTCTCGCTTGCTTCCATACCTCCCTCTTTTTCTATCTCTAAAAGTTTTTGATAGATTGGTTCCATCGCATCTATAGCTTTTTGAGGTGCAGCTTTTCTAAACGCCGTATGAGAGATTATTTCATTGGTTATGGAATCTACTTTTGGCTCAAACTCTGTAACAACCCAGTAGTAACTTCCATCTTTAGCCATGTTTTTGACAATGGCCATGATGTTTTTAGCACTGTTGATTCTGTCCCACATCATTTTAAAAACCACTTTTGGCATATCTGGGTGACGGACTATGGAGTGGGGGTGACCGATAAGTTCTGACTCTGTATAGCCAGATATCTCAACGAAGTAGTCATTACCATACTCTATAATACCTTTTGCATCTGTTTTTGAAACTATGTAGCGTTTAGGGTTTAGTTTTATTTCGTTATCTGTAGGTTGTGGATGTTTCATTATTATCTCCTTGAATAAATCTTAAAATATTATATAGTCTATATTATTAAATTTATGTAATAATACATATAAATTCTTCAAATCAAGGGAAAGATATGACAAAGTCTCAAATGATTGCAGCAATAGAAAACGCAAAAGAAGTTCATTTAATGCAAATGAATAAAATAAAGTTAGAAATTGCTGGAAAGAACATAAAAAATCCTACTGCGCTTGGGAAGATGGAGTGTGAATGTGGTGTTTGGTTTTATGAAAATGAGAAAATTATGAAAAATATTTTAGGACTACAGCTGTTTGAACACTTAGATAGAGATCATGAGAAGTGGCATGCGGACTATATAAATATATATAACCTATTTTTCAAAGAGGAAAAAAAAGGAATTTTTTCAAAAATACTAGGAAAAAAACATAATGAGATGACAATAGATAAGGCAAAACTTTACTATACTCAGTTAGAAAAAGATACAAAGGCTCTTTTTCTAACAGCAGACTCTGCAATAAGAAGAGTATCTGCTCTTAGCGAGTCTAAGTTTAGTTAGCTTTGAGTAGCTCTTCTATCTCGTCTTCTAGTATAGGACGAGAGTAGAAATAACCTTGTATATAATAACACCCAGTAGCTTCTAGAAAATCTCTTTGCTCTTGTGTTTCTACACCCTCAGCTATAAGTTTTAAGTTTAAACTTTTTCCAAGAGCAATAATAGCTCTTGTAATAGCCATATCATCTTCGTCTTCAGGAATATCTCGTATAAAAGATTGGTCTATCTTGAGTTTATCTAAAGGAAGTTTTTTGAGGTATGAGAGTGATGAGTAACCAGTTCCAAAATCATCAATAGCAATTTGAATCCCCATATTATGTATGGAGTTTAGTTTCTCTATAGATGCCTCAGGGTTATTCATTACTTGACCTTCTGTAACTTCTAACTCGAGCCACTCAGACTTGAAGTTGACACTGCTCATAAAGTTCTGTATGTACTCTAAAAAGTCATCTTGGTTGAGTTGCTTCATCGCTAGATTTAAAGATAAGAGACCTGGGTTATATCCTTGTTTATACCATTTTGAAAACTGTAACATCGCGTTTTTCATAACAAGTTTATCTATCTCAATTATAAGACCTGTCTCCTCAGCTATAGGAATAAACTTTCCAGGAGGTATGAGACCTAAAGAGGGATGATTCCATCTTACTAGTGCTTCCATACCGATGAGCTTTTCTATCTTTGTATCATACTGTGGTTGAAAGTAGACAACAAACTCTTCTTCTTTTATAGCAACTCTTAAACTTGACTCCATCACTACATGCTCAAATGCATAGGCAGTCATACTTGAAGAGTAGAACTGATAGTTATTGCGTCCTTCATCTTTTGCTTTATACATTGCAGCATCTGCATACTTGATAAGGTTCAAATCATTTTTGGCATCGTCTGGGTAGATACTAATACCTATGCTAGAAGTGACATAAAGGTTATGGATAGCGATAGTTATAGGTTCTTTCATAGCATCTATAATTTTCTGTGCAACAACAGAGATGTTTTGAATGTTTTTGATATTATTTAAAATAACAGTAAATTCATCGCCACCGAGTCTAGCAAGTGAGTCTTCCTCTCTTAATACTGAGTTAATTCTTTTAGCCGCTTGTATAAGTACTTCATCTCCTACATGGTGTCCCAAGGAGTCATTTATCTTTTTAAACTGGTCTAAGTCTATAAAGAGAAGTGCAAACTGTTCAGAGTTTCTTTTAGCTCGTATGATTGATTGAGCTAGTCTATCTTTAAAGAGTGCTCTATTTGGTAGGTTTGTTAAGGTGTCATGGTGGGCTAAGTATTTTAACTTCTCTGTCTGTGCCTCTAGTAAAGATTCTGTCTGTTTTTGCAGTGTTATATCTTGAAGATAGCCTATGTATCCATCAATATCCCCATCTTCATTCCGTGATACACTCAATGAAATATCGCATATAATCTCTGTCTTATTTTTTTTATACATAGAGGCTTCAATTTCAAAACTGCCTTGTCTTTGAAGAGTTTGAAAAAGCTCTTCAAGCTTATAGTTATTCTCTTTTAGATAGATTTTTTCTATAGTATGACCAATCATCTCTTTATCTGTATATTCAAAGAGCAAACTACTTCCTCTATTCCAACTTGTTATTTTTCCTTCTGTGTCAGTAGCGATAACAGAATCATGAATATAGTCAAGAATTTTTGCCTGCTTTCTCTGTTGTGCTTCAAGTTCAACAATATTTGAGATATCTGTATCAAAAATGACAAAACATGTTTGACCCTCGTATGAAATTTTATGGATATAGGATTGTACAGTGTATTTTGTTCCATCTTTTCTCTGGTGTATGGTTCTGTTGAGAATATAATCTGTTTGGGAGAGTTCTCTTCGTAGTTTGTCAATCTTTTTTTCACTCAGGAGAGGATTTATATCTCGTACATTCATGCTTAAAAAATCATCGACAGAGTAACCCACAGAGTTCGATGCACCTTGATTGACATAAACATAGTTAAGTGTTTCAAAGTTTACTATATAGATTTCATTTGAGGAGTGTTCTATCAGAGTTGAAAGTTCTTGAGTCTTTCTTTTAAGGCTGACCTGCTCTGTTATGTCTTGAGTTGTACCGACAAGTTTTACTGGCTTGTCATTTTCATCTTTTAAAACTTGTCCATTGATTAGGAGTGTAGCTATAGTTCCATCAGCTCTTTTAATCTTAGTCGTAGTAGATGTTACATCACCACTTATGATAGCTTCTTCAAGTTGAAGCTTTAGTGTTGGAATGTCTTGAGGTATTATTTGAGAAAAAAATAGTTCTAATGTTGGGGTCGTTGTCTCTTTATCAAGTTCATATATCTTATATGTTTGATCTGACCATACTGATTGATGTGTTTGTAGGTTTACTTCCCAGCTACCCATATTTGAGATGGCTTCTAGATGTCTTAAACTGTTTTCACGTGCTTTTAGCTTTTGCTTAGCCTCTTCAAGTGTGTCATTTTTAATATCTATAGGCATAGAATTAGTCCTCTTTTTTTAAGCTTAGAGAAGGTGCCCCATCTCGTCACGTTTAGTTCCTAAGTATCCCTCATTAAACTCGTTAGCTTCTGTGATGATTGGTCTGCGTTCAAGTATCTCAACACCATTTATAGAGTTGATCTTATCTGGATTATTTGTAAGAAGTTTAATCTTTTGGATTTTAAAATGGTTTAAAATAAAGGTAACTATTTCATAAGTTCTCTCATCTGAAGCGAAACCGAGTTGGTGGTTTGCTTCTATAGTATTTAAACCTTTATCTTGTAATGCATATGCATTTATTTTATTTAAAAGTCCTATATTACGACCCTCTTGTCTGAGGTAGATAACCATACCATCCTCTTCGTTTATAAGTTTGAGGGCATACTCTAACTGATCTCTACAGTCACACTTCAAACTTCCAAGTGCATCACCAGTTAAACACTCTGAGTGTACTCTAACAACAGGCTCTTTATCTAGATCTTTTGCATATATAACAAGGTGTTCTTTTTCACCCTCTTTGAAGGCTTTAACATTAAACTTACCAAAGCGAGAAGGTAAGTTGGCTACATCTGATATTTCTATATTCATTAATTTAATCTTTAAATGGGTAAAATATTTGTCTAAAAAAATAATTATAGCTAAAAAAAGGTTTAAAAATGTTTCAAAGATTTCGTCGTACTCGTTTGAACAAACATCTGCGTGCTTTAGTAAGAGAAACTAGTGTAAGTGTAAATGATTTTATATATCCACTTTTCATAAGAAGCGGAGAGGGAATTAAAACAGAAGTGTCATCAATGCCTGGCGTTTACCAGATGAGTATCGATGAGGTTATTAAAGAGTGTGAAGAGCTAAAATCTTTAGGCATATTCTCTATTATTCTATTTGGTATTCCAGATACAAAAGATTCTATAGGTTCAGACTCTTTATGTGAACATGGAATTATCGCTTCTTCAGTCAAAGCGATTAAGAAAGCTCATCCTGATATGTTTATTGTAACAGACTTATGTTTTTGTGAGTATACAGATCATGGGCACTGTGGTATTATCGATGAAGAGAAAGAGACTGTAAATAATGATGCTACATTAGAGATATCAGCCCAGCAAGCAATCATCCATGCAAAAGCAGGGGTAGATATGATAGCTCCAAGTGGAATGATGGATGGAATTATAGAGACACTTCGTAGTGCATTAGATGGTGCTGGATATGTTGACTTACCTATCATGGCATACTCAACAAAATTTGCTTCTGGATACTATGGACCATTCCGTGATGTTGCAGAGTCAACACCCTCTTTTGGAGATCGTTCTAGCTATCAGATGGATCCAGCAAACCGTCGTGAAGCAATCTCAGAATCCGTAAGCGATGAGATGCAAGGTGCTGATATATTGATGGTGAAACCTGCATTAGCTTATCTTGATTTAGTTCGCGAAATAAAAGATGCTACTTCACTTCCTATGGCTGTATATAATGTAAGTGGTGAATATGCAATGTTAAAACATGCAGGTTTAAATAACTTGATAGACTATGATAGAGTTGTTATGGAGACGATGGTGGCGTTTAAGAGAGCTGGTGCGGACATAATAATCTCTTATCATGCTAAAGAAGTTGCGAAAATGCTTCAAAACAGCTAAGTTAAAGAAAACTATTATAAAATATAAATTAAACAAAAAAATTAGGAAAAAAATTGAGACATTTTTTAACACTAAAAGATTTTACTAAAGAAGAGATACTAGAGATAGTTGATCTTGGTATATCTATAAAAAAAGACCTAAAAGCAGGTACTTATCAAAAAGAGCTAGAGAATAAAACACTAGCTATGATATTTGAAAAGAGTTCTACACGAACACGTGTAAGTTTTGAAACAGGAATGTTTCAACTTGGTGGTCATGCACTTTTCCTCTCTAATCGTGATATTCATTTAGGCCGTGGTGAGCCTGTTAAGGATACTTCTCGTGTTATATCAAGTATGTGCGATATGGTTATGATAAGAACATTTGAGCACTCTATGATAGAAGAGTTTGCCTCTTACTCAAAAGTACCTGTAATAAATGGTCTAACTGACTCTTATCACCCTGTACAACTTTTAGCAGACTATATGACTATGGTAGAACATGGCATAGCTGAGGGTGCGGTAGTCGCTTATGTTGGTGATGGAAACAATATGACTAACTCTTGGTTGATGTTAGCAGGTAAACTAGGTTTTGAACTTCGTATTGCAACTCCACAAGGGTATGAAGTGGATAGTGATGTACTTCAAGATGCTATCGATATGTCAAAAGAGAGTGGAGCAGTTATTAAGGTGATGAATGACCCTAAAGAAGCTATCCGTAATGCGACTATAGTGACAACAGATACATGGGCATCAATGGGACAAGAAGACGAAAAAGAGCAGAGACTTAAAGACTTCTCAGGTTTTATGGTTGATTCTCTTATGATGTGTTTGTCTAAAAAAGGTTCTAAGTTCCTGCACTGTCTACCAGCCTATCGTGGACAAGAGGTTTCAGAAGAGTTGATGGATATTCACTCTGATATCATTTTTAACGAAGCGGAAAACAGACTTCACGCGCAAAAAGGCCTAATGGTTTGGTTAGATAAACACAAGGGATAAATATGAAAGTTTTTTTTATAGTGTTATTTGGATTTAGTATGCTATTTGGTGCTGCAGAAGTAGTAAAAGTTGAAGAGCGATTTTCTGATTCACAAAGTTGTAAAGCTTGTCATTTGCGGATAGTAAATGAGTGGAAAGATTCATGGCATTCAAAAAGTCATTATAAAAATGATGAATATTTTCAAAAAAGCCTTGACTATGTTTCTCGCAAAACACGTAAGAGTCTTAACAGTGTTAAAGTTCAGTGTGCAACGTGTCACAACCCTCGTATTTCAGTTACAAGTACAGATCAAGATTATGAGATAGATGCTGTTCTTGGTCTAGATAAAGACTCTGAAGTAAATAAAGCAGTAAATGATAATGCTATAAGTGAAGGAATAAACTGTGTTGTTTGTCACAATATAGATAAGATTCATGATTCACTAGATGCGAGTAAACGCGGTATTAATAGAGTAAGTTGGACAGAGTCTGGAACTATGACTGGTCCATACAAAGATGCTAAATCACCTTATCACAAAACAGTACACCATGAGTTTATGGATAAAGAACCAAATAAGCTCTGTTTTGTGTGTCATGCAAACGATACGAGTGTAAAAGGTCTCGTCTTTACAAATATGGAAAAAGAGTATAAAAAAGGCTCTAAGAGTTGTGTAGAGTGCCATATGGGGAAAAAGAGAAAAGATGTAGCAGCAACATATAAAATGTACAATGGTAAAGCTAAGATGAGAGATGTTCGTCATCATGGTTTTGCTGGAGCACACTCTAGTAGTATGTGGAGAGATGCTTTAAATATATCGTTAGCGCAAAAGAGTCAAAACATTATGGTCCATATCAAAAATCCTCAGCCACACAATATCCCAAGTGGTTTTGGATCTCGAGAGCTTATTGTAGAGATTTTTTATAAAAAAGGTTTGTCTATTATAGGAGAGAAAAAAATCTCATTGACACGTACTTATACAAGAAAGAGAAATAAACCAACGATTCCACATTTAGCTAAGAAACAGAGTAAAGATATGAGTATTCCTGCTGAAGGCAAAAAGATTTTAAAAGTTGCAAAAATGAGTGAGGCAACATCTGTAGAAGTAAAACTTTATTATCGTTTAGTAAATGATGAAGTAAGAAATTTACTGAAATTAAAAGGTGCTAATTGGTCTGAAAAATATTTTATTTCAGAAGCAAATATGAAGTTGAAAAAGTAGAGTCATTAAGACTCTATAACCACCCTTCAGAATCTTTTAAAATCGATCTATTACATGTATTGTACACTTTAATGATGTGAGAGATTAGATTTGTTCCATTGTCAAAATAGTTATCTGGATCTATGTTTTTGATCTCATTTTTAAATTTATCTTCAGCAAAATTAGTATAAGAGTTTGTGATTTTGTCTACACTGGCTGTCTCATCTATTATTTGCGGAGGTAATGTACTTCCATATTTTTGTGTTAATTCATAGAGTTGGCCTTGAAGTTCTGAGTTTAAGTTTTTTATCTTGTTTGAGAGTATAAGAATTTTGTTTAGTTCACTTTTAGACCTTTTTTTCTTAGCAGCCAATCCTGAACCAAAACCTCTCATCTGTCCAACATACTCTGTCATAGGTAACATAATTTCCATCATTATTTTTGATGTTTCTACACCAAAAGGATTGAGGTCTTTTGCAGAACGCTTCGATAGTGTCTGTGCAAGAATTAAAATCTGACCAATCTGCTCTGTATAA
Organism: Campylobacterota bacterium; assembly: GCA_034660715.1. Taxonomy (GTDB): domain Bacteria; phylum Campylobacterota; class Campylobacteria; order Campylobacterales; family Sulfurimonadaceae; genus Sulfurimonas. The sequence goes on from JAYEJR010000105.1 coordinate 22,424, forward strand.
TCGGCAAAGACTTGATTTGACTCACTCTGGCGTTTAAAAGCAGTGTGGTTTAGTTTGAGAAGTGCATCAGAAATATTTGATGCTCTTTTACTAATGATTGGGTCAGTTGCTATTGAGACAGACTCCATGGTTGTGATAGCCTTAACCATATGTTCTCTATTGATATAAACAAGAAGTTGAGCGGCAGTATTTCCATTGAGAAAAGAGTTGGTAAGACCTCTAGTCTTTTGTGTAGCAATGACTAAGTCTTTAAGACTTCCTAGATATATTGTGTTATCGGCTTGTTCTGTATCACTGAAAAATGACTTTGCATTAAGTGTTGCAAATATCAGTAACATAAGTATTAGGGTTCGCATTTTAATTCCTCCTCTGTTTTAGTTGAATAATAACTAAAACTGAGGGAAGCTAGAGTAGATGTAATGTTTAAAAATTATACAGTTAAATAAAAATTATGTATAAAAATGATTCGTATTGTTAATATGCAATACCGGTTGCAACTCTAATTTTCTCTATCATAGGCATAGCTGTTTCTCTAGCTTTATTAGCACCATTCTTTAAAATCTCACGAACTTCATCTTGATTGTTTATATAGTAGTCACGTTTTTCTCTATACTCTTTAAAGTACTCCCACATGACTTCCGCTAGATAGACTTTAAAGTGACCATGACCTTCTCCACCTTGTTTATATCTATTTTCTAGTGCTTGAAGATTTTCCCCTTCTAAGAAGAGTTTAGCCATATTGTAAACATTACAGTTTTCAAACTCTTTTGGTTCTTCCATAGCCACATTTTCAGTCACTATTTTTTTGATAGTTTTGAGTTGCTTTTTTTCTTCACCAAAAATATTTACAGTGTTCCCATAACTTTTAGACATTTTTTGTCCATCAGTTCCTGGAACTGTCTGTACCTCTTCTTGTACTTTAAAGTCTGGGATTGTTAAGATCTCCCCATATTCATTGTTAAACTTTGTAGCGATATCTCGAGCTATTTCAACATGCTGAATTTGATCTTTTCCTACAGGAACAATTTCTGGAGAGTAAAGAAGTATATCTGCTGCCATTAAAACAGGATAAGAAAAAAGAGAGTGATTCGCTGAAATCCCTTTTGCTGTTTTATCTTTATAGCTATGAGCACGTTCAAGAAGTCCCATAGGTGTAAACGCAGAAAGTACCCAGTAGAGTTCAAGTACCTCTTTTACATCTGACTGAACCCAGAAAGTAGATGAGTCCGGACTTATCCCTAGACTTAAAAAGTCTGTTGCTGTCTGCATAGTAAGAGTTGCAAGTTTTTCACCACCATTCCCACTACTCATAGCATGATAGTTCGCTATAAATGCAAAAGTATCTGCATCTTTTTGTGCATCTACCATCTGTTTGATGGAACCAAAGTAGTTTCCAATATGTAAGTCACCTGAAGGCTGAATACCTGTTAATACTCTCATTAAAAATCCTAGTCTAAAAATTCATAAATTTTTTGCAGTATTATACCAATCTCAGCTTTATTTTGTTATTATCATTTTAAATAGAAGGTGTCAAAAGACACTTATCATAAAGGATATATTATGAATTTTCAGATTCGTTCAAAAAATGTAACATTAAATGATGCTACAAAAGCTCATATCGAAGGTGCTGTTGAAGCATTTAAAAAATACTCATTAGAGATTACAACTATTAACTGTATGGTTGGTGCTGAGAAAAAAGGTGTGACTGTTGAGTTTGATATTCACATAGCACATGAACAACCAGTAGTAATCTCTCAAAGTGATGACTCTTTAGATGCAGCTATCGATTTAGCTATTGAAAAAGGAAACAAAGCTCTTCGTCGTCTTCATGAAAAAATAGTTTCTCATAAGTCGTCAGGTTCTGTAAAAGACCTAGAGACTTTAGACGCATAATATATATGTCCTTTTGGACATATACTTCTCTCCCCTCACTTAAGGAATCTAATTGAAACTTCTTTTTTTATCTCTTTTATCTTTTTATACAGTTTTTGCTGCTGATATACTTCATGAGAATGATTTTTCTGTACGTGGCTTTTGGGGTGCATCATCTGCAAGTGATTTTGATCAACTTTATACTTTTAAAGGATTAAACACTAGTCCATATAAAACAAATGTATATGGAGTTGATACAGGATATAAATTATTTGAAAATATTTTCGATTTGCCTTTTGATATTTATGCTAAGGCTGGGGTGAGTTATTTTGATGAGAACTACCATCAGGGAGATTTTCTTGAAGCAGTTGTTTGCTTCAAACTTGTATATAAGTTGAATGTTCTAGATAATCAGTTTCGTATAGGATTTGCAGAAGGTGGCTCTTATGCTGGACGTGTTCCCTGGGTGGAAGCTAAAGAGGCAGAGGCTGAAGATGATAATCAAGCCAAATTTCTGAACTATTTAGAGTTCTCTTTTGATTTTGACATTGGGAAATTGATCCGTGTTAAGAGTATGGAAAACTACTATATAGGATATTTGATTAAGCATCGTTCTGGTTTTCATGGAACATACGGTGGCGTTTACGATGGCGGATCAAACTACAACTGTATATATTTAGAAAAAAACTTTTAAGGAAATCTATTGAAATTTTTATTGTTTTTGCTACTAGGATTAAACCTTATAGCAGCAGATGATTACTCTATGCGTTTAGCATACGGTAAGGCTAGTTCAAATAACTTGGGTACTATTATTTTAGGGGATTTTGGTTCATACCCTCAAGACTTGAGTGTTTTTAGTATTGATGGTGCTTACAGTTTAAAAGAGTATGAGAACTTTGATATTTATGTAAAGGGTGGTGTTTCAAAGTTTTATGAATCAGCAGCAGCATCACCTAATGTATATGAGGCCGTTTTATATGTCAAAGCATACTGGAATATAGATTTTTTAGATAACCGCATTAGGCTAGGTCTAGGTGAAGGTGGATCATATACAAATAAGATTCTTTATGTAGAAAAAGCAGAAGCAGCTACTATTGAAAATGGTAAAACTTCATACTTTTTAAATTATCTTGATGTTAGTGCTGATTTTGACTTGGGTAGACTTATTCGCTATAAGGCAATGAACGATACTTACATCGGTTGGGCATTAAAACACCGTTCAGGCATCTTTGGACTGATTAATGGGGTTACAAAAGGTGGCTCAAACTATAATACTATATATATAGAAAAAAACTTTTAAGGAATTTTAATTATGTACGATTGGATACTCTGGTTTCATGTTATCTCTTTTATCTCTTGGTTTGCAGTTCTCTTTTATCTGCCTAGACTATTTGTTTATCATGCAGAAAACATTGACAACTCTGGTTTTGTTGAAGTTGTAAAAGTTCAAGAGATGAAACTCTTTAAATACATAGGTGTGCCATCAATGTGGGCAACAGTGTTAAGTGGTTTAGGTTTAGCTTATATGTATGGGTTTTCTGGCAATGGTTGGATACATGCCAAGATAACATTGGTAGTTCTACTAATGGCTTATTTTTTCTCTATGAATAAATATCGTATAGAGTTTTTAGAAGATAGATGTGAAAAAAGTGGAAAGTTTTTTAGAATGTATAATGAAGTTCCAACTATCTTAATGCTTCTGATAGTTGCAATGGTAGTGTTTAAACCGTTTTGATTTAAACCTATTTTTCACCACGTTTTTTAGCTTTAAAAAGAAGTGGTGTCCCTGTAAAGTTAAATGCTTCTCTCATCTTGTTTGTTAAGTATCTTCTATATGTGAAGTGAAGTCCACTTGGTTTATTCATAACTATAGCTATTTTTGGTGGACGAGTTTCATACTGTGTAGCATAGTAGATACGGATAACTTGTCCACTTACGCTTGGTAGTGTATGGCGTCTTAATGCTCTCTCTATAACTTCATTTATTTTGCTTGTTGGAATTCTCTGAGAGTAGTTTTCGTTTATCTCTAAAATCATATCGTGAAGTTTATCAACTCTTAGATGTGTTTGTGCAGAGAGAGTTATGATTGGTGCATAAGCTAGAAACTTAAATCTATCGCGAACCTCTTTGATGATTTTGTCATGCTCTTCGCGTTTAGCGATGTCCCATTTGTTTAAAACTATAATTGATGAGAGTCTATTACTATCAACAAGTCCAGCTATCTTTTCATCAAGATCTAAAAATGGTTCACTTGCATCTAAAACAACTAGTGCCATATTTGCATTCTCAAGCATCTCTTTTGTACGCATAAGTGCATACTTCTCGATTCCTAAAATTTTACCACGACGACGAAGACCAGCTGTATCTACAAATGTAAGTTGCTTATCATCATAAATAACTGTCTCATCAATTGGATCTATTGTCGTTCCTGCAACACTACTTACAACTGAGCGCTCTTCACCAAGTAATGCATTTAGAAGTGAACTTTTTCCAACATTAGTACGACCAATAATTGCTATTTTGATATGGTCTATGTCTTCTTCGTTAAACTCTTTGATGCGGTCATTATTTCCAAAGATAGAGTTGTCTTCGATGATTCCATCCATCTCATCTTCATCCCAGTATGTAAAACCATCATCATCTTCATCATGATCATTTGAAAAGAACTCTTCATCATCTATCTCTTCTGGTTCAATGATCTGAATAGTCTCTTCTTCCTCATCTTCTTTGATGATGTCACTATCTGGAATCTTACTTGCTATCCATTCTAAAAGTTCAACAGTGTTTCTGTTGTGTGCTACAGAGATACCAAAAATAGCATCTGTACCAAACTCATAGTAGTCCCAGAGTTTTTCTTTCATCTTGTCATTATCAATCTTGTTTACAACAAGTGCCATGTCTTTACCCATAGCTTGAAGTTCATAAAAAAGTTTTTTATCTTCATCTTCAGGAAGGCCTTTTCCATCAACCATGTATAGAATGATATCTGCAGCATAAGCAGCCTTAAGAGACATCTCTTTTATCTTATCAAAGAGTTCACATCCTTTATCTAATCCACCAGTATCAAGAAGCATAGCCTCTCTATCTATAAATGTAACCGTACGGCGTTTAACATCACGAGTAGTACCTGCAATCTCTGCTGTGATAGCATCACGTTTTTTGATAAGACGATTGAAAAGAGAGCTTTTCCCAACATTTGGACGACCAATAATGGCGATTTTTTTCATGAATTGACCTTAGTGTAAGTATAGAAGTTAAATAAAAATAAAATTTATAGTGGAATTATAGCTAAATAAGTAGAAGAATATGGAAGAGAGGCTAGATTCTAAAATAGAGAACCTAGTCCATAACCATCCATATGAAAATTTCACCTGTATAATTATCTTTATATACAGACTCAATATGCGCGCTAACACTTGAAGAAGCATTGTAACTGCTTTGAGTATCAAGGCTTGTACTTGATCTATCGTCTGTTACAAGTTCTCTTTTATCCATGTTGAGATTCACTTTTACACCTCTTTGAAGTGTAAGTTCATCTAAGGCTCGTGTTATGGCAAGTTTTCTTTGAGTAGAGACTCTTTGATCGTAAGTTCTGCCAGCTATACCAACAGCACCTCTATTCCCATTTTTATGAGGATTTAAAATCCAAGATGGACGATCACCCATACTGCTAGGCTCTGGCTGTGTACTACAGCCAGATAGAAGTACTAAAAGTAGAGTTATTGAAGTAAAAAAACTCTTCATTAGTCAGTTGGAAACTCTTTGTTTAAGTCATCTAAAGCTTGTTTAGATTGAAACTGTTGCCATCTAGCATCGTCATTTTTATAACTTGATTTAAGAGCTTTTTGGATTGTGTCTTTTACTTCACCATTTACTGTAGCTTCTGGTACTGTTACTAGTAGGTACATTGCACCTGAAGGAGCGTTCCACATATCAACTGCTTTTGAACCTTTAAGATCTACTTTTGCTACTTGTGATGTAACAGCTTTAGAAACTTTATCTATTACTTCAGCATCACCATTTCCAGTTACACCTGTATAAGCAGTTACTTTATCTTTTACTTGTGTTTGGATTTGTTGTGTTAAATCAGAACGACCATTTGTAAGAGCAACTCTTCTCATATGAGCAGGACCAGCACCACTTTTAGCAGCAATACCAACACCAGCATACGCACCCTCAACCATAGGAATACAAGTCCACTTAGGAGCTAGTACATTTTCTTGTTTACATTCAAATGAAGCTTGTGCTTGTTCTGCAGGTTCTGGCTGCTTATCAGAACACCCAGTAATTGTTGCAGCTACTAAACCTGCTAGTGCGATCGATGAGATAGTTTTAATCATTATTTACCCTTTGTGTTTTAATATATTCACTCAAAGTATACTGATAAAAGTCTTTATATTTTATTAGAGATGTTGAGATTTTTCTAAAATAAATATTATTTTTTGTTGGAGTATTTGCTATAATTATAGATGTATAGAGACTTGAGCTCATACAATATATAATCAAAAGGTTTTGAATGTTTAAGATTATTACTATTTTATTACTATTAATTTTAGAGTTGTTTGCCATTCCATCGTGGTTTGAAGTTAGGGAATACACAAGCAAAGAGGGTAAATACTATGGTTACGGTGAAGGCTTGAATGAAAAGACAGCTAGAGCAAATGCCTTACGAGAGATTTCTGAGCAGATACACTCAAATGTTGAGTCAACAATTTCCATACAGACAAATGAGACTACAGAATATCTTTCTCAAGACATAGACTCTAAAACTTTTATATCTTCAAAGCAGACTCTAAAACATAGTAAAATTCTTAAACTCAAAAAAGAGAAAAATCGTGTATTTGTGCTTATGGAGCATGATTACACTACTCCTTTTTGGTTCTCTAGTAGAAGTTTTGAAGCACCACTCTTTAGTGTTATAGGGTATGGAGTTGGAAAAAGCATGCAAGAGGCTACTATGGACGCTAGAAGTGACATATCTGCACAGTTTAGTGTTAATGTCTCTTCTTCTACTTATATATCAAGTAGTTACACGAAAGATGAGTCTATAACAGATGTAAAAAATAAGATACTCTCATCAACTTCTTCTGTTATTAAAGAGTCTAAGATTATAAAAAGTGAAAAGGTTAGTAAGAACTATTTCGTGGCTCTGATACACAAAAAGGTTCCACAACTACAGTGTGTAAAGCAACAAAATCCATTTTTAAAAGAGATCGAACTCATTAGACAAGCTAACACACAAACGCCATGTGAGTATGACTATAGTCTTGTTCGTATAACATCTTCTTGGTATCTTTATGCTGATGGTTTTACTCAAAAACTCAACTATGCTCAATTTGACAGTTTTTTTAGTTCCATAAACTCACAAAAACTTCAGATATCTTCAGAGTATAGCTCCTATCAAGCTGATGATGTTTTTAAGTTAGAAGTGAAGTCTAAAGAGGATGGTTTTTTAAGTATACTCGTTGTTTATGAAAATGGTAAGGTTGGTGTTTTACTTGAAAACAGAGCTATCAAAAAAGAGAGTTTGGAACTCTTTCCAAAAGCAGATGATAACTTTGATATGGTGGCAGGATTGAATGAAGACAATAGTGCTACTAAAGATCTCTATTTTGCTTTTGTAACGCCAACTAGGATAAATTTAGCGGAGTTTGAAACTGTCTCAGGTTCACTACTAGGAGAAAAAGAGTATAGGTTTAACCAAGTGATAAGTCTCTGCTCAAAGTACAACTTTGCATCAACTTTGATTCGTACCACTCCTAAAAATAGAGTCAAAAGATTTGAGGGGATTAAACAGATTGAAGATACGAGTTTTTCATGGTTTTTTACTGATCAGTTGCAAAGTGCGATAGAAGATTTACCATTTAAAGAGAAGAATCCTAAGAAATGGGCTTTTATAGTTTCCATAGAAGATTATGAGTTTTCAGATAAGATAGAATATGCTCAAAACAGTGGAAACCTGTTTAAACTTTTAGCACAAAGAAAGCTTCTTGTTTCCGATAATCAGATTACATTTTTAGAGGGTAAAAATGCCACGAGTGAAAACCTCTCTAAAAAGTTAAAAGAGTTGGCCTCAAAAGTAAAAAAAGATGACATAGTATACTTCTACTTTGTTGGACAGGGCTTACCGGTCCCAAGCCAAAACAATGAACCATATCTCTTAGCCTATGATAAGTCTGTCGCTAGTATAAGCAAAACGCCAGAGTTAAAACTAGCTAATGTTTACAAGACATTGGCATCGTCAAAAGCTTCTCAAGTTACAATTCTTTTAGATACAACTTTTTCAGGCGCTACGGATGGCGTCTCAATATTTAAAGGGGTGGCTGCGCCAAAACTCAAACCAAAAAGAGTTGGTTTTGATAAAGAGAGAATGAGTGTGATAGTAGCTGGAAAAGATACTCAGTTTACGAATAAATACAGTGAAAAAAAGCATAGAATGTTCACCTACTTTTTGATAGATGGCATCGTAAATCAAAATATTCAAGAGATGAAGCCTCTTTTTGAGTATGTAAAAACAAAAGTTAATAAAAAGTCTTTTGAATTAGGGGATGAGTTTATCCAAACACCAATCATCCAAGGAAATAGCAGTTTTTAATTATAAAAATAACATTAAGTTTCTTGTAAGCCTAATAGTTTTATAATAATTTAAGGTAAAAAAGGTTTTTAAATGAAAAGAATAATATATGGACTATTAGGAATATTGATGGGAGCTACTCCATTATCAGCAAAAGATGATATGGCTGTTGGTGTTGGTGCTGTTTATGGTCAGATTGGAACACTGAAACATACTCGACTCGATGTGTACAGTGTATTTAAGAGTATGCCTGATTTTACTATAAAATTAGGATATGTAAAACAAGCATATTCTCTCCCTGGACAAGATGCTGAGGATAGTGGATGGTCTAAAGCCCCCGAAAGTGATGGATTATTATTGGGTGTAGGGTATAATTTATTTACTTATCGAAACTTTTTTTCTGATGCTGGAGTGTTTTATCACTATATTATATCAGATAAAAATGCTGATGGTTTGGAGTATAATGGTTTTGATGATGGTGGCTATTGGAAGGCTACTAAACTCACATTACAATCAAATCCGGGTGCTGAACTAGGATTTGGGTATAGTTTTAATGATTTTACGATTAGAACAGATTTTACATTTATGTATAAACCAGTAGACCTTGAAGGAGAGGCTTATAACAGTAGCGGTGTGCCGAGTGGTGATACAGAAGTGAGTGATAGTAGTAATTTGTTCTTGACAATTGGTTTAATATATTGGTTTTAGTTCATTAGTTAAAGGAATAAGAAATGAAAGTAGTAATAAGTTTGATTTTAAGTTTTATAATGGCTTATGCAATTATGCCAGCTAAATATATAGATGTTAGTGATTTGCAAGGTATCATAGAAGATGTTGAAGAACAGCCAATTGACTCGAGAAGATGGGCGTTTATCATCGCTGTTGAAGAGTATGAGACTGCCGATGAGGTGATTTACTCTGAGAGTAGTGGTGAGATGTTTGAACTTCTTGCTAACAGAGTGCTTGGTGTAAGTGAGAGAAATACTTATGCTCTTATAGATGAAAAAGCGACAAGTGCAAGAATAGTTGATAAACTAGATCAACTTGTTAAAAATGTAAAGAAAGGAGATACTATTTTCTTTTACTACTCTGGTCATGGTGTTCCCGTTCCTTCAGAGAATAATGAACCATACATCTTACCGATAGATAAGTCTATCGGTAACTTGTCAAAGTCAAAAGAGTTAAAGCTCTCTAATATTTATAAAAAGCTAGCATCATCAAAAGCATCAAAAGTAGTGGCGTTTGTAGATAGTTGTTTTTCAGGGGCTACTGATAAAGTTTCTGTATTTAAAGGTGTCGCAGCACCGCGTTTAGTCGCTAAAAACATAGAAGTTGACAGATCGAAAATGTCTGTAGTCACAGCTGGAAGCGATAAGCAGTTCTCAAACATGTATAAAGAGAAACAACAGAGACTTTTTTCTTACTACCTTATGAAAGGAATTGCAGAAAAAGAGTATAGAGATTTGGACTCATTATATGACTATGTGAGATATAATGTCGCAAAAACTTCTAAGGGGTTTGGGCAACTTTATAAACAGGTACCAACCATAAATGGAAACTCTGACATTAAGTTTTAACTAGGTAAAAAATGAAACAGTACTATTCATATGAAAACTTTAAAAAAGATACCAATCTTCTGATAAAAAAGGTTGACTCTTTTCAACCTGAAGCTATTGTTGGTATTGCACGTGGAGGTTTAACACTGAGTCATTGTGTAGCTGAGGGTTTAAACATAAGAGAGGTTCAGACCATCAGGACTGAACTTTACGACAATACTTGTAAACGCGAGCAGATTTCTCTTTTTGGAAGTTGTGACTTTTTAAATGTATCAAGAGTTTTAGT
>JAYEJR010000106.1:0-2037 GCA_034660715.1 Campylobacterota bacterium
AATTTTTTATCGTGAAACTTATACCACTTGCATCGTTTTTTGTTTTTGATGGCATATATGTTATATGTGAACTTCCTTCCACACTCTTGACAGAGAAAAGTAGCACGGTTTTTTGCCTTGTTATAGCTTACAAATAAGAAGTTACCCACTTGGTCTCCCTCTTTGTAAACTACTTTCTCATTTTTTGCATAGGCTTTCTCAGCGAGTAGGGCATCTTCTCTCTGTTTCACCAGCCATGTTGGTTCATCATCCTCTTCAAATTCGTACGACATAACTACTATCTCGACTGAAAAGGCATTTTTGCCATGATGACTTCGTGTGAGTTTACATACTCTCTACAATCTTTACCACCAAGTCTAACACAGGTCTCTTGCCACTCCTTTGAGTGTCCACCTCTCTCTTTGTTGTAAAGACCAAGCTTAAAGATTAGTGCATGTGCATACTCATGAGCTATAACGCTATCAACCATGTATGTCATACTCTCTTGCATTACTTTTTTGTTGAGATAGATGGTGATTTTTCCATTATCGTAAGATGTAAGTCCGTAAAGTCTTCCTTTAAATTTATCAGTCACTATAAGAGGAAACTGATAACTAAATCCAAACTCTTTTTGCATATTAGAGAGTATCTCTTGCTCTTTGAGGGTTATTTGGTTTTTGTAACTCTGTGGTATTTCACTATTTTTAAAACTGTAGCTACTATAGAGGTTATAAAAAAGAAAAGAGATGGCTAAGAGCGTAGTGACTATAAACGCCATCTCTAGCTTTTTTTGAAACATCTTTTAGAGACCTAGCTCTTGTTTGCATGCAACACAGTGAGTTGACTCTGGAACGAGAAGAAGCCTTGCATGGGCTATCTCCTCTTCACACTCTACACAGATTCCATACTCTTTACTCTCTACTCTCTGCAGAGCGAACATGAGTTTTTTTACTTTTACTTCGAGTTCTCTTAGAGCATGCTCATATATCTCTTGCTCTTGAATCATCTCTTGGCGAGTGAGCCTTCCAAGAGAGCAATCAGGTGCTATAGGTTCTGTTTTTTCTTGTAAGTTGGCTATCTCTTTGTAGCCACTCTCAAGCTCTTTTTCTATAGTCTCTTTAATCTCTTGGCGCTCTTTAGTTGTCACGAATTACCGTCTCTATAACTCTTTGATAAACTTACTCATAAATCTTACACTAGCACCAGTTCCACCATAAACGTTTACATCCCATGGAGATTCTGTATATGCCGAACCTGCAATGTCAAAGTGTAACCATTTGTCTTTGTTCTCTTCTTTGATGAAGGTATCAAGGAAAAGACCAGCTGTAATAGCTCCACCGTAAGGTTTGTTTGAGATATTACAGATATCTGCTATCTCGCTTTTTATCTGTTTTTTGAGGTGTTTGTTAAATGGAAGTGAAGCTGTAAGCTCGCCTGCAGCAGTTGCTGACCTGTTTATCTGGCGTTTAAGTTCGCTTGAGTGACCCATAACACCAGTAGTGTACTGACCAACAGCTACCATACATGCACCTGTGAGTGTTGCGAAGTCGAACATATAGTCTGCTTTTACTTTGTCCTGTGCAAAGTCCAGTACATCTGCTAGGACTAAACGCCCCTCTGCATCAGTGTTTCTAACCTCTATAGTTTTACCACTTCTACTTACTAAAACATCATCAGGTTTGTAAGCATCACCACCTATCATATTCTCAACTGCACCGATGAAAGCATGAACTTCTACATCAAGCTTAAGCTCACTTACCGCTTTCATCATTCCTAAAACGCCACAAGCACCAGCCTTGTCCATCTTCATAGTTACCATAGAAGTACCTGGTTTAAGACTCAGTCCACCACTATCGTATGTGAGACCTTTTCCTATGAGTGAGACGACTTTTTTAGGGTTTTTAGGTTTGTAAGTTAGGTGGATAAGTTTACTATCGTGACGAGATGCACGACCAACGGCTAGCATGGAGTTACACTTCTCTTTTTTGAGCTCTTTTTCTCCAAGGACTTCACACTCTAAATCATTCTCTTTTGCTAGCTTTTTAGCTAACTTTGCAA
>JAYEJR010000107.1:0-10010 GCA_034660715.1 Campylobacterota bacterium
TACAATCCAATCCTAGACAGCGGAGTAGGAAAAAACATAGCCCCACTACAAAAGAAAAAGATGCTAGCCTACGATGTCCTAAACGCAGGACAGTTGAAAAAATATTTAGCAGCGGATTGGTAGAGGATAAATTATGAGTAATTCTATTTTAATAAAAACAGTGCGAGTTAATGGTTTTAGAGGATTGGAAAATTTTGAAGTTCCATTAGAGCCAACAACTGTATTAACTGGTATGAATAATGTTGGAAAAACTTCTTTTTTAAAAGCACTTCAAATAGCTCTAGGAAGTAGACAATTTATTTCTCAAGATGATTTTTTCATAAAAGATGATGTTCCATCTAATAAAATAATTATTGACTTATTAATTGTACCGATAAACAGCACTAATGAAATAGACAGTGTATTTTCTGATGACTGGGAATCATTACTTACAACAGACAGAATTAAATTTGATGAAGATACTAACTCCATTGTTCCTTTAAGAACAATAGTCAAATATGACCCTATCAGGGGTGGATTTACAACAAAACAATATATTCTTGATGAGTGGAAAGCATTTGCAATAGATGTTGCTGGTGTTGATACATATTGGCATGAAAGTGATAATGGTCAAGAAAAATCTTTCAAGTTTGATGAGATGCCTTTTTTCTATATGGATGCACAACGAGATATTTTAGAAGATATAAAACTTAAAAAATCATACCTTGGGAAAATGATCTCTCAGATTAAATATTCACCTGAAGCAATCCTAGAAATTGAAGAAAAGATTAAAGAATTAAATGAATCGGCTGTTCAAGATAGTGAAATATTAACGACATTAAAAACAACTTTAGAAGAGCTTGATTCTGCTATGGGATCAAATAGTGAGCATATTGAGATAACTCCATTTACTAAAAAAATAAGAGATTTAAATAAAGGACTTACTATTTATTATGGTGACAGTCACATGGAGTATCATGGAATGGGTACAAGAAGTTGGTCATCACTATTAACACTTAAGTCCTTTATAGAGTTATTAAAAATCAATGCAATTGCGGAAGATACACCATTCTTCCCTATTGTAGCCATAGAAGAACCTGAAGCACATTTACACCCCAATGCACAGAAAAAGTTGTATTCGCAGATCAATACAATAGTAGGACAAAAAATAATTTCAACACATTCCCCTTATATTGCGGCAACTGCTAAGATTGAAGAAGTCAGAAACTTTTATAAAAATGATACTGTTGAATGTGGACAGATAAATATTGGTGAGTTAGCAGCTGAAGATATAAGAAAAATAAACAGACAAGTTATCAATACACGAGGTGAAATTTTCTTCTCCAAATGTTTAGTACTCTTTGAAGGTGAGACCGAAGAACAGGCTTTGCCAATATTTTTTGATAAGTATTTTGGTAAAACATCCGTTGAATTAGGAGTAGATTTTGTAGGTGTTGGAGGATATGGAAACTATTTGCCGTTTATTCGCTTTGCTGAGTATTTGAAAATTCCGTGGATTATACTTAGTGATAATGACCAAAATGGAACAGTTAAAACAAGTGTGAAAAAACAATTTGTTGATAGTGGTACAACAAAAATAGAAAATGACTCAATCATCTTTTTAGATACTGATTGTGATTTTGAAAGACAATTGATTAATGATGGCTATATAGAAGACATAAAGGAAGTGTTAATTTCTTTGAGGACATATAGTAATCCCCAGCATGAAGCCGCACAAAAGCCGAATGACATCATAGAAATCACAGCTTATCAAAATGAAGAAGTATATGATGTCATAACGAAAGCAAAGACAAAGTTTGCTCCTGTAATTTCTACTTATCTTGTTGAGAATGATAAAGATATACCCTCAAAAGTAATTAATTTATTTGAAAAAGTGAATACTATTTTAAATCTGGAGGAGCCAGAATAATGGAAACTATTAATTTATCTGAAAAGCAACAAGAAATAGTCTTTGCCGATAATGGTCCAATCTATGTAAAAGCCAGTGCCGGAAGTGGGAAAACTCGTGTCTTAACTGAACGAATTAGACATATACTTACAAAAACAAAAAAGAAAATCTTGGCTTTAACTTTTACAAATAAAGCTGGTGAAGAAATCAGAACTAGGCTTGTCGAAACTGCTGATATTAAAAGTCGTTTATTTATCGGTACATTTCATGGATTTTGTCAGTATGTGCTAGAAAATCATGGTAGTTCAATAGGCTTATCTAAAATGCCACATATCTTTGAAAATGATAGTGATAGACTAGAGCTTATTGTACAAGCAATAAATCAAACACCAAGTTATGCTCAACAATATAGTGAAAAAAACACTAAAGAGCAAAATTCATATCGCTATAATGCTCTTGATTTTATTTCAAAAGTCAAAAGAGAGCTTATTTCTGATGATGAGTTTATGGAACATACTGATAATGAAGATATGATTCTACTATATCAAAACTATCAAGATATATTACGATCACAAAATGCTATAGACTTTGATGATTTATTGTTGTTAACATATAAATTATTTATCAACTATCCTCAAATAGCTTCGCTATATCGTAGAAGTTTTCACACTATATGTATTGATGAAGCTCAAGACTTAAATAATGCACAGTATAAGTTATTGCTTGCACTTACAAATAATGCAGAGCATAAAAATGTAATGATGGTAGGTGATCCAAATCAGTCTATCTTTCATTTTACAGGTTCATCCTCTGATTATATGGACAAAGAATTTGTGAAGGATTTTACTCCCAAAGTTTTTGAATTGAGTGAGAATTATCGTTCTTCAAAAGCTGTATTAGATGCTGCAAATAAAATTTTACCAAAAAGTAAAAACACTTCAATTATGGCGTTGAAAGGAAAATTTAAATTAAAACCTTGCGAAGATGAAAATGAAGAAGCTCAATGTGTAATAAAAAGAATTAATAAGCTTATTGAAAAACAATCTGAAGATGATATAGAAGGTAAGATTACCTATGAGACAATGGTTATTTTAGCCCGGAATAAATATGTATTTAATCCATTGGAAAAAGCTTTAAAAGAAGCGAATATTCCATTTAATTATAAAATGACTCCTGGTGCAGTTAAGTTTGAATCTAAATTAATGAAAATCTTTGATTTAGCTTTTCGTATTAGAATAAATCCTCAAGATATTTTACATAAAGAGCGATTAGATAATTTAGTGAACCCAGATAGTGAAATAATTGATAAAGATGTAAAACAGATGTTAGATATAACAACTAATCTAAAAGATGATGGTAGTAATTTGAAAAAACTATTTGAAACTTTTCGGGATAATATCACCCTTGTTGATGAAGATGAAAAAAGTATGTTGTATCATGATATAGATGAACTTATTAAGCATTGGCTTAACTATGCAAAAAGCACTGACAAGAAGTCGTTACATCAATTTAAAAATGCTATGGCATTAGGACAAACACATACTCTTACACAACACAAGGGCATTACACTCAGTACTGTTCATACAATGAAAGGACAAGAATTTGATATTGTTTTTCTCATAGGTATGGATCATGAAACTTTTCCAGACTATAGAGCTGTTCAAAAAGGTGGAGTTGATTTGAAACAAGAAAAAAACAATCTATATGTTGCATTTACAAGAGCTAAAAGATTTTTATATGCAACATACCCTCTTCAAAGAACTATGCCTTGGGGTGGAGTTAAGAGAAGAAGAATATCTGAATTTTTAAAGGTTTTTGATGACTAAAAAAGAACTACAAATATATATAAAATCAGAATACCCCAAAGAAAATGAATCTTGCGAGTGGAAAGAGTTTAAAAATCTTAAACATAGTGTCTCAGGGGCAAAAAGTGAAGATGTTATCTCCTATATCTCCGCTATTGCTAATATGCAGGGTGGAAGTTTAGTGCTTGGTGTAAAAGATGGTTCTCTTGATATAGTAGGTATTGAAAATTTTTCTGGCTACACAGCTGAGAGTTTACCTCTTAGACTTCTTGGAAATTGCACAAACTTAAGTAGTGAAGGTCTCGAGGTTGAGGAAATTATTACTTCTGATACTAATCAAACTGTTTGGATCATTCATATCCCTAAGCACTTGCCACGAAAACCTGTCTATGCTCACAAAACTGCATGGCAAAGAAAGGGAGATAGTCTTATTGAACTAACTCCTGAGAGAGAAGCAGTTATCCTAAATGAAAGTATCGCTGTAGATACAGATTGGTCTGCAAATATTTGTAAAGATGCAACACTTGAAGATCTCTCTACTGAAGCGATTTTATTTGCACGAGAAGAGTATAAGAAAAAGCATTCTAGAGTAGCTGAGGAAGTTGATGATTGGAATGATGAGCAGTTTTTAAATAAAGCAAAACTAACTATACATTCAAAAATTACAAACTCTACTCTCTTGCTGCTAGGAAAAGATGAGTCTTCTCATTTGTTAGGTTCATCTGTTCCTCAACTAACATGGATACTCAAAGATGCGGATGGAATGGAGCAAAGTTATGAACATTTTGTATTGCCACTCATTTTAAGTGCAAAAGAGGTTCATGATAAGATCCGAAACTTTAAGTACAGATATATGGCGGATAGCACATTATTTCCTGAAGAGGTCGATAAATACGATAACTGGATTCTTTATGAAGCATTACACAACAGTATAGCTCATCAAGATTATGAAGTAGCAGGAAGAGTGAATATAGTTGAGTTTCCGGATAAGTTGGTCATCTCAAATGCAGGAAGTTTTTTAGCTGGAGATATACAAAGCATTATAGAACGAGACACTCCATCTGAGGTTTATAGAAACAAGTTTTTGTGTGCTTGTATGGTTGAAATAAATATGATTGATACTATTGGTAGTGGTATTAAAAGAATGTTTTCTATACAAAAAAAGAGATTCTTTCCTATGCCTGATTATAAAATTTCTGATAATAAAGTGGAAGTGACTATTCATGGAAAAATATTGGATGAAAAATACACAAAACTTTTGTCTTCAAACTCAGAACTGAGTTTAATGGATGTTATATTTCTTGATAGGATTGTAAAAGAATACCCGATTAGTGATGAGATTGTAAAAGAACTAAGAGGGAAAAAACTGATTGAGGGTAGAAAACCTAATCTTTATATTTCTGCTAAAGTAGCACAGGCAACTGGAGATAAAGCTAGTTACACAAAAAACAGAGCCTTTGATAAACAGTATTATCTTGATTTGATTATGAAATCCATTAAAGAACATAGCTCAATGACTCGCAATGATATAAACTCTTTACTTTGGGGAAAACTACCTGAGTACATGGATGACACACAGAAAAAAAATAAAGTTAATAATCTTATTAATGAACTATCCAATAAATTGAAGAAAATTAAAAATAGTGGTACTAATGCTTCCCCAATATGGGAGTCTAGAGATGTTTAATTCCTTTAATAAATCAGAAATTAAAAGAATTTTTATTAAAGGATTTATTAAAGGAAATATTGAATTATGAACATAATAAGCAGACTTTTTAATATTTTAACGGTGCAACCTTTATGCCTTACGGTGCAACCTAAGCAAATTAGTTGTGCAAATAAATTCAAGAATAAAAAGGTATATTTATGATTAATCAATGGTTTAAAAAAGATATAGATACTATCTATAGCAAACACCAAATTGTAGTATTTGTAGATGAATCTAAAAAAGCAAGATTTCTACTCGACACACTTAATGATAGTATTGAAGTTTACATAGTGCAAGATGACCTTGAAGAGCTACATGTAAAGTATTTGATTGAAAAAAATAGAGCTAATGGAAACAAATATCTTATTTACACTTCACGAGAAAAAAATGAGCTGAAATTTGTCCGTGAGTATTGCGAGACTAATGGTGTAGTTGAAATCAAGTATCTGCAAAACTATATAAAAGATAAACTACATAAAACTCTAAACCTAAATTTAAATATGAGTGAAGATGAACTCATATCCGCAGCACAAGTGAGTGTAGGGAGAGATGCTAACTACTGGATAAGTCTTAGTAGTGGTGTTGGCGAAATATTTGATATGGAAAAAGAGCTATTACCTTTCTTGCATGATCCTAAAAGTTATACAAATAAATATGATACTCATCTCAAAACTCAGTTCTATAAAAAGATAAATGAACATCTTAATCAAGACTATATAGAAAAACCAGCAGAAACATTAGCTCAGGAAGTCCTTAAAGCTATGTTTGATGGATTAGCAAGTGGAAGTATGGATAAGACACTTGAACAGGTATATACATCTTGGTTGGACTCTAGGGAGTACAAAACATCTTTTGATAAATATCTTAAAAGCTATGCACCTACTCAGGGCTTAGATATTTGGTCGGTTAGTCCATCGCATCCATTTGTGAGTGTTGACTATGAGTGGCTAAAAGAGATAGGTTCTGACTTGCACGATAAAGATGCAATGGCTAGGCATATGTCAAAAATCAACCAAAGACGAGACAATAGACAAGCTAAAAGTATGGGTATTGTTTTTTGGAGTGATGTGAGAGAGTTAATAGAGTTTGATGAAAGAGATATTAACCAGCTATCCTCGTTGAGTGAGTGTATAGAGTTTTATACAAAACATCTCTATAAAGTTGATCAGGCTATGAGAAGACTCTACACCGAGTTTCTTGAAAACAGAAGTATTCTTGATCCATACCAAGAGTACTACAAAAATATCATTGCAATTTTTTTAGATAAGTGGTTTAAATTTTTTAGTGAGTATGAGCAGAATCAAACAGGTACGCTTGATAGAATTATTAGAGAGAATTCTAAAAAAATTGCTGTAATTGTAGGGGATGGGGTTACTTATGAAGCAGCGAAAAATGTATCAGCAATAGTCTCTTCTGAGTTTAAATTTACAGATAATATCATCTTGGTAGATACTCCATCAGAGACTGAAAACAATATGAGTCAAATTTATATCTCTACAGGTGAAGTAGAATCCACTCTACAAAAAAGAGAGCAGTTTCTTGCATCAGAACATAGTGATAAAGATATTGGCTTTGTTTATCTTGACAAGGTAACAGAGAATACTCAACACCAATATTTAATATGCCAGTACAAAGATATAGATGAACTTGGCGACAAGATGAACAATAAGGCACTTAAATATTTTCCAGAAGCAGAAAAGTATTTTGCACAAAAGATAGAGATGTTGCTTAACAATGGATACCAAAAAGTTTATTTGATTACAGATCATGGGTTTGTTCTTACTGGGTACTTGAGTGAATCAGATAAAGTTGAGGCTAATTTCACTGGTAATGTTAAAAAAGCAGAAAGATATATTAGAACTGTTGAAAAACAAAACATTAATAGCGCAATGCTTATAGAAAAAGAGCAGTCGTATCATGAATATAACTATCTATATTTTTCAACAACTATGAGTCCATTTAAAACAGTTGGTGCTTATGGATTTAGTCACGGTGGACTATCTCCTCAAGAATTGATAACTCCATTTCTTTGCTGGGAGACAGATAATCAAGATGTAAACAGTTTATCTGCTAGTATCACAAATAAGAGTGATTTATCATCTGTAATGGGTGCCTTGTATAGCATTAAAATAAAGGCTGATGTCTCTACGGACAATCTATTTTCTCAAGAGAGAAAGGTATATCTTCTGTTTTTTGCACAAGGCAAGCAGATATCAAGAAGTGACATAATAACGCTTACAAGTGGCTCTGAGGTAATAAAAGAGTATCCTTTTGATGGATATGATGAGATAGAGGTTCAACTGCTCGATATTACAACTAAAGAGCAATTAGATAGAGCTGTAATTAAAAAAGACAATGCCAGAGATTTTGGTGGATTACTATAATGTTTAGGGGTATATGATGATTGTATTGAATGATTTAGATCATAAATTATTGGATAATTTTAGAGGGTATGTTGTTAAGAAAGACTTGGTTCGTTCTGTAAAGGTTGGTGCCAATGTACCTGTGTTTGTCCTAGAGTACCTGATTGCAAACTCTTGTTCTACCGATGATGAAGAGAAGATAAAAGAGGGGCTTGATAATGTAAAAAAAATCCTGTCTGAACACTATGTCAATCCCGAAGAAGCGACAAAAATTCACTCTCGAATTAGAGAAGATGGTAAGTATAAAATTATCGATAAAATTTCTGTTCGTCTTGATTCTAAAAAAGATAAGTACTGGGCACATCTTCAAAATAGCAATATCAAAGATGCAAATATAAATGATGCCCTTGTAAATCAACATGATAAAATGATGATGGGTGGCATATGGGCGATCATTGATGTTGAGTATGATCCAAGCATAAAAATAGGTCAAAATATATTTCCATTTGTAGTGCAAAATATAAAACCAATTCAACTCTCTACATTTGATAATTCAAAAATCATAGATAAAAGAGAAGATTTTACTAAAGATGAATGGCTAGATATTTTACTCCGTAGCTGTGGATATGAACCAGAAGCAGAGGGAATGACTGATAGAGTGAAAATGTTGTTGCTTTCTCGTTTAGTTCCTATGGTTGAGTCTAACTTCAACTTTATAGAACTTGGTCCTCGCTCTACTGGTAAGTCATTTGTGTATAAAGAGCTTACCCCTTATGCAGTACTTATTTCTGGTGGTCAGGGAACAATTGCGAAACTATTTGTTCATGGTTCAACTGGAAAAGTTGGTGCAGTTGGTCAATGGGATGCCATCTGTTTTGATGAAGCAACGGATAGCATTTTTAAAGATAAAGATGCGATACCACTTATGAAAGATTATATGGAGTCTGGTTCATTCTCTCGTGCTGGAGCTGGTGGAGAGATAACCGGCGTTGCTTCAATCATTCTTAATGGTAATATCAATCAGCCAGTAGAAACTGTACTCCAAACTTCTAATTTATTTAGTCCACTATCTGATGAAGTAAATAGTGATACTGCATTTTTAGATCGTATTCATTTCTACCTACCAGGTTGGGAGATGATAAAGTTTGCACCGAAACACTTTACATCAAACTTTGGATTTAGTACCGACTACTTTTCTGAAGCACTAAAATCATTTAGAAGAGTGACATATACAGATGCGCTTGAAGAGTTTTTCTCTCTAGGTTCACATTTGAAACAAAGAGATACAAAACCAGTGAAGAAGACAGTCTCTGGATTTATAAAACTGATGCACCCTGATGGAAACTATACAAAAGAAGATGTGAGAGAGTACCTTGTAATTGCACTTGAAATGAGAAGAAGAGTTAAAGAGCAACTCAAACGAATAGGTGGTATGGAGTTCTGGGATACAAACTTTTCATATATAGACAAAGAGACTCAAGAAGAATTCTTTGTAGGATTACCTGAAGAAAAAGGTTCTCATCTTATTGAAAACACTCCATTACAACCAGGGGTTTGTTACACAAGCACAAGTGATGGCGAAAATATGGCACTTGTTAGAATTGAAGTTGTTACGACTGTTGGATCTGGAAAGTTAAATATTACAGGTGTGAGTAATACTAGTGTAAAAGAAAATATAAAAAATACATATCAGTATATCAAAGCTAATGAAAAAACTATACTGAGTGAACAACACTCTTTACAGAATTTTGATGTAACCATTCAGGTCAGTAATGTACTTGGTGCTACAATCTCTACAGGTGTGGGCTCAGCTGTATATATCGCAATAGTATCTGCCATCTATAAAAAGAATCTCAAAGCGGGTTTAGCAGTGCTTGGAAATATATCTGTTGGTGGTGCGATTGAAAGAGCTACAAACTTTGCAGATAAAATCACCATGCTTTCAGAAAATGGAGCAAAAGCCGTAGTTGTTCCTATGGATAACTTAACAGAACTAACAAATGTACCAGCTTCTGTACTTGGACATACTGATGTACCTTTTTACTCTGATAATCAGATGTTGATGCAAAAGAGTATCTTGATGGAATAACTTAAATTCATACTAAAAGAGATAATTTTCAAGAGAATATACCTTATGTTAATCAATTTATTCCTATAAGGCTCTTGGTTACAATTTTAGGGCTCCATTATATACTTCTCTTATATGTGCCTTTTTCAAGTTCACTTATGACAAGCACTATAGTCCA
>JAYEJR010000108.1:0-9998 GCA_034660715.1 Campylobacterota bacterium
GCAAAAAGCAAACTTTACAAAACTATCTACCAATAAACTCTCTGCACAAAAAGATGGGTATCGATTTTTTATGGAAAAAGAGATTTATGAGCAGGCTGATGTGATAGCCGATACTCTTCTTGGGCGTTTAAGTGACGAAGAAGTACTCTTTGATGAACTAGACAGTGAGTTGTTTGATGGAATCAACGAAATAAAACTCTGTGCTTGTGGAACATCTTATCACTCAGCACTTACTGCGACCTACCTCTTTGAACGCCATGCAAAAATAAAGACTTCCATAGAGGTCGCTTCAGAGTTTAGATATCGCTCCCCTATCATGAGTAAAGATACTCTTTTTGTAGTTATATCTCAAAGTGGTGAGACTGCTGATACACTAGAGACACTCAAGATGGCAAAAGCTGCTGGTCTTAAAACACTAGTCATCTGTAACGTGGACAACTCCTCTATGGTACGTTTAGCGGATGCTTGCATACTGACTCGTGCGGGAGTTGAAAAAGGTGTAGCTTCCACAAAAGCTTTTGCAACTCAGGTTACAGTTTTTTGGATGATGAGTCTTTATCTTGCAAGACAAAGAAACTCAATGAACTCTCAAGAGATAGCAAAAGCCATAACACATCTTCGAGCAATTCCTACAAGTGTAAAAGTGAGTGATGATATGCATGAGAGAATAAAACGTCTCTCAAAACGCTACCTCCATGGGCATGGTTTTTTCTTTATCGGACGTGATGTATTTTATCCACTTGCTTTGGAGGGTGCTTTAAAACTCAAAGAGATCTCTTATCTTCATGCGGAGGGTTATCCTAGTGGTGAGATGAAACATGGTCCTATCGCATTAGCTGACCCTGAGCTTTTTACTATTGCCCTACTTCCTCAACATCTTTTGTATGAAAAAGCAAAATCAAATGTAGAAGAACTCAGTGCTAGAGACAGTACTATTTGTGCTATTAGTGCATTACCTTTTGATAAGGCTGATGACTTTATATCTATAAACAGTTCTGATGATTACATGCTTGAGTTTTTTGAGATGATGGTTGCACTGCAACTTCTCTCTTTGGAGATATCCGTTCGACTAGGAAATGATGTAGATATGCCAAGAAATCTCGCCAAAAGTGTTACAGTAGAATAATACTTTAAAAAAAACACTAACTGTTTCACTTTAATTTTAGATAAGCTTTGATAATATGAAAGCTTAAATAATTTAAAGTGAGTCCTATGCAAACAAAATCAAAACTTTTATTTATCGTTACACTTATGCTTCTAGCTCTTGGCGGAGCTACTATAATCAATGTATCTCTTAACTTTAGAGACTACAGTATAAAAGGTGCAGTTGAAAAAGCAACTCTTACCGCAAAAGTAGTAAAAGATGGACTTACTGCCCATATGCTTAGTGGTATCATGGAAAAACGCCACTACTTTTTAGAGCAGATATCACATAACAACCCTGAAGTCTCCTCCCTCTGGCTTGTTCGTTCTCCTAAAGTTATAGAGCAGTATGGTAAAGGACTCAACAATGAAGTTCTCAAAGATGCTATCGACAAAGAAGTACTCACATCTGGTAAAATGTATACTAAAGTTAATGAACACACCGATAGAATACAACTTCGAGTTACTATCCCTTATAATGCAACCACTAATGGTAATGAAACAAACTGTCTCTCCTGTCATAATGTTCAAAGAGGTGACACACTAGGTGCCATAAGTATGGAATTTGACATCACCGATATGAGAAGTGCTGGACTTATTACAATCCTTAAAATCCTTGGTTTAAATATACTATTTATCATAATTGTACTTGTTCTCATTAACTACTATGTTACACCTTATATGAAACTCTTCCAAAATATGCAAGAGGGGATTACCAAAGCGTATAGTGGAGACTTTACACATGAGTTTAAAACTACAGTCGGAGGAGATGGTAAAAATATAGTTTCACAACTCAATACCCTCTTTCATAAGATGCAAGCTACTTTTGGAGATATCAAGTACAACTTGTCAGCCTTCATCCCTCAGGGCTGTGTATCTTCTGCAGACCCACTGCATGAAGCAAAGACAATTATTGGAGAGCTTTCAGATATCTATAAATTTAAAAAGACTATTGAGTTAGATTCATCTAAAGAGATTGTTTATAAACGCATAGTCGACATCCTCTCAAATAAATATGAACTAGACACTTTTACTCTTTATGAAGTAGATACAAAAACAAACAGTAGAACAATAATCTACTCCAATGGAATCTCTATATGCCATAAAAAAGTTGATGAAAATGCTCAAAAGTGCCGTGCATATAGAACGAAAACAGATGTAATATCTACTGAATTTGTAAACTTATGTCAAGGGTGTGATGCAGGGGACTTCAAGTATATCTGTATTCCTTTTAACATTAACGAAGACAACTCTTTAGTCATTTCAATCATAACAGAAGATCAAAGTAAGGCAAATGCTCTTAACAGCATTATTCCAAGTGTTAAAAACTACCTTGAAGCTGCTAAACCAGTCATAGAGAGTAGAATTTTGATGGCTAAACTTCGTGATACTTCACTTCGTGATGGTATGACAGGTCTTTATAATAGAAGATTCTTAGAAGAGTTTATAGATAAGGTTATGAACCAAGCTATTCGCGAAAATGAAACTTATAGTGTTTTAATGCTTGATGTTGACTTCTTTAAAATGGTAAATGACACATATGGTCATGATGTTGGTGACAAGGTTATCGTTGCTATCGGAAAAGTTCTCACTGGAAATATTCGCGAGACTGATTTAGCCATTAGATATGGTGGTGAAGAGTTTGTAGTTATACTTCATAATGCTACAAATGAGGGTGCACTCAAAGTTGCATACCAGATTCATCAAGCATTTGCAGATTTAATTTTTGATGTTAGTGGTGGCGAAACGATGCAAAAAACTATGAGTATAGGTATGTCAAAGTTTCCAAACGATGGAGACAGTATATGGAAATGTATCAAGTTTGCTGATACAGCTCTCTATGTTGCTAAAACTACTGGTCGTAATAAAATCGTTGAGTACACTCAAGAGATAAGTGATAGCGGAGAGCTTAGATAAAGACCTCTATAATATTCAGGTTTTAATATCTATAGTCAGTAAGTATCCTCATATAGTTTGCTCTTTGATAGGCTGCAGGGTTTGATGTATGGTGTAGTGAAATACTCCCTTTCATCTGCTCGATAGAGACATACTCCTTCTCCTCCATCCACTCTACTAAATGCTTAAGTACTTCTTCTATATGACTAGGTCCATTTTTCAAAATAGCACTTACCATCTGTACACTATCTGCACCACTCATCATCGCTTTAAGTATATCTTCATGACTACTAACACCAGTTGATGCACATAAAGAAGTCTCAAGCTTATTGTATAAAATAGCACTCCATCGAAGTGTTTCACTCAAGTCTTTTGAAGAAGTTGGGTTTATCGTCTGAATGGCGTTTAAGTTCTCTAAGTCTATATCTACATGAACAGGTCTATCAAAAAGTACTAAGCCACCAGCCCCAGCATCAACTAAGTTTTTTGCCATCTGTGCAGGTGCAGAAAAAACAGCATTCATTTTTACACTGACAGGAATACTCACATGCTCCTTTACAGCCTTAAGAGCATCGATATAGAGTCCTTCAACTTCTCTTGCATCAGTTTCAAGATCTGTTGGAATATAGGTGATGTTAAGCTCTATTGCATCTACACCAGCTCCTTCAAGCTTTTTAGCATACTCTTGCCATCCTCCTTTTGAAACGCCATTTAAAGAAGCGATTACTGGTATTGAGAGATTCTCTTTGAGTCGTTTAATCTCATCAAGGTAGGAGTCTGATTCTAAGTTACTCAAAGCCACCTCAGGAAAATATCCTAAAGCTTCAGCATAATCTTCACTTCCTTTAAAAAGAAAGTGATCTATCTCATGCATCTCATGATTTATCTGCTCTTCAAAAATAGAGTGCAAAACAATAGCAGCTGCTCCACTCTTTTCTAACTCCATAATAGAATCATATGAAGCAGTAAGGGGCGATGCCCCAACAATGATTGGGTTTTTTAGTTTTAGTCCCATATATGTAGTAGTTAAGTCCATCTATAACTCCTCTTCTTTAGCTGACATCTGTTCTAGATTTTTATAGCGTTTATACATATCTTTTGCATGCTCTCTTGCTGTTTGCAAATACTCTTTTGCACTGTCGGCGTTTAGTTTTTCCACCATTTTAAAACGTGTCTCTTGATACATGAAGTTCTTAACATCAATCACGGGACCTTTGTAGTCAAGAGTCATTGGGTTCTTACCCTCTTTCTCTAAATCCGGGTTATATCTAAATGTTGCCCATAGACCAGATTCTACAGCTAACTTTTGATGAGCCATTCCATACTTCAAGTCATATCCATGTGCAACACAATGGGAATATGCTATGATGATAGAAGGTCCATCATAAGCTTCAGCTTCAACAAAAGCTTTAACAGTTTGAGCATCACTTGCACCCATTGCAACTCTAGCTACATATACATTTCCATATGCCACAGCCATCATCGCCAAGTCTTTAGGAATCCCAGCTTTACCACCTGCTGCAAACTTTGCTACAGCTCCTGTTAAAGTTGCCTTAGACTGCTGTCCACCTGTATTGGAGTATACCTGTGTGTCCATGACTAAGATATTGACATTTTTTCCACTTGAAAGTACATGATCAAGCCCACCATAACCGATGTCGTAAGCCCAGCCATCACCACCCATCATCCAGACAGATTTTTTAACAAGATAGTCACACAGATGACTTAGTCTATCTGCATTTTCTGCTTTACTCTCTTTGAGAACACTTTTGAGCTGCTCTACCCTCTCTCTTTGCGCAAATATTTCAGGTTCATCCTCTTGTTTAGATTCTAAGATACTCTTACTAAGTTCTAAACCAACTTCTTCTTTTATACTTGAGAGAATTTCCCTTGCATTTGCTGTATGGTTATCGATTGCTAGTCTAAAACCTAATCCAAACTCTGCGTTATCTTCAAAAAGTGAGTTTGCCCATGCAGGACCTTTTCCTTGGCTATTTTTCTTCCAAGGTGTTGTTGGGAGGTTTCCTCCATAGATAGACGAACATCCTGTGGCGTTTGCTATCACCATCCTGTCTCCAAAAAGTTGCGAGGCAAGTTTTACATATGGCGTTTCACCACATCCTGGACAAGCACCAGAAAACTCAAAAAGCGGTTCTAAAAACTGTGACTCTTTTGCTTTTTCATGATTGAGTTTTGATCTGTCATAGTTGGGTAGTTTTGTGAAATAGTCCCAGTTTATGACACCCTCTTCATGTGCATCAATCTGTGGAACCATGTTTATAGCTTTTAGATTTGTTTGTGATTTATTTTTAGCAGGACAGACTTCAACACACAAGGAACATCCCGTACAATCCTCAACTGCAACTTGGATTGTAAACTGCTCACTAGGCTCAAAGGTTTTTCCTTTTGCTTTTATATAAGAGAAAATCCCAGGAGCATCTTCTAGTCTATCTTGTTCAACTACCTTAGAGCGAATAGCCGCATGAGGACAGACGATAACACACTTGTTACACTGTATACAAGAATCCGCATCCCAGAGAGGCACTTCAAGAGCAATGTTGCGTTTTTGATACTGAGTGGTTCCTGTTGGCCATGTTCCATCTACAGGAATTGCTGAGACTGGAAGATCATCTCCATCACCTGAGATGATTTTTGCCGTTATATCTTTTACGAAGTTGTCAAAGTCACCTTTTACTATAGGTTGCATAGGGTTAGCACCCTCAGCAGATGTAGGAACCTCTACTTCATAGAGATTTGCTAAAGCGTTATCAACGGCGAGATTATTCATCTCTAGGATTTTTTTTCCTTTTTTCCCATAGGTCTTATCTATGCTATGTTTGATTTTTTCTATTGCTTCAGTTTTTTCTAAAACGCCAGATATAGCAAAGAAACAAGTCTGCATGATTGTGTTTATTCGTCTACCCATACCACTTGCTTTAGAGACTTTAGCTGCGTCTATGACAAAGAACTGCAGCTCTTTATCAATGATTTGCTCTTGTACTACTCGTGGGAGTTTTGAGAAGACTATATCTTTTGAAAAAGGGGAGTTAAGTAAAAAAGTTGCCCCTTTATCTGCATGACGCAATATATCTATCTTTTCTAAAAATACACTCTGATGACAAGCGATAAAATCAGCTTTCTCTATTAGGTAAGTTGAACGAATATACTTAGGACCAAAACGCAGGTGAGATGTTGTCATAGAGCCTGATTTATTTGAGTCGTATACAAAATACCCTTGTACGAAATTTTCTGTCTCTTCCCCTATAATTTTTATAGAGTTTTTATTTGCTCCTACTGTTCCATCACTTCCGAGTCCAAAAAACATCGCTTGAAGTGTTTTCTTATTTTCTAAAGAAAAAGTTTTATCCCATGCAAGCGATGTATTTGTTATATCATCATGTATCCCTATAGTAAAATGGTTTTTTGGTTTCTTTTTTGTAAGTTCATCATAAATTGCCTTAATCATAGAGGGAGTAAACTCTTTTGATGAGAGTCCATAACGTCCGCCTATAATTTTTGGCATATTAAATTCCAAACTATCATCTTCACGAAGCTCGTTAAGTGCATTTACTACATCAAGATAAAGGGGTTCTCCTGAGGCACCTATCTCTTTTGTTCTATCTAAAACAGCTATAGATTTTGTAGTTTTTGGAAGAGCATCTACAAAGTGTTTGATGGAAAATGGTCTATAGAGTCTTACTTTTAAAAGCCCGACTTTTTCTCCATTTTCTCTAAGATACTCCACCGTCTCATGAACACTCTCTGCACCAGAACCCATAATGATGATGATTTTTTCTGCGTCTTCAGCACCCACATAATCAAAAAGTTTATACTCTCTTTTTGTTAAAGTAAAAAACTTATCCATACTCTTTTGAAGTATCTCTGGAAGTTGTTCATAATAGCTGTTAACACTCTCTCTACCTTGGAAATATACATCAGGGTTTTGAGATGTACCACGGATTACAGGGTGGTCAGGAGAGAGTCCACGAGCACGGTGTGCCTGAACTAGTTTCTCATCTATCATCGCTTTTAAGACATCTTCATCTAGTAGCTTTATTTTACTCACTTCATGAGAAGTTCGAAAGCCATCAAAAAAGTGTAAAAAAGGTATACGAGACTCTAAAGAAGCAGCTTGAGATATAAGAGCCATATCGTGTGCCTCTTGAACAGAGTTTGATGAGAGTAGTGCAAAACCAGTTTGACGAACAGACATAACATCGCTGTGATCACCAAAGATAGAGAGTCCTTGTGCAGCAAGAGAGCGAGCCGCTACATGAAAGACAGTAGGTGTGAGTTCTCCTGCAATCTTATACATGTTTGGTATCATTAGTAAAAGACCTTGAGAGGAGGTAAAAGTTGTAGTTAATGCTCCTGTTTGAAGTGAACCATGAACTGAGCCACTAGCCCCTCCTTCACTCTGCATCTCCATTATTTCAGGTAATCCACCAAAAATATTCTTCTCTTTTTTCATCGAGTATATTTCACTCAGTTCTGACATAGGAGAGGAAGGTGTAATAGGATAGATAGCTATAACTTCGTTAGTTTTGTGGGCGACTCTTGCAACAGCTTCATTTGCATCGATAGTAATATTTACTTTTTTCATAGAAAAACCTTCAACTTTTAAAGTATTCTCTATTATAGAGCGAATAAAATTAAAGTATATTTAACTTTCAAAGTACTCTTTAAGTCTATCTCTTTGACTTGCATCAATCTCATAAGCTCCGTTTTTAGCAACTAAAAGATCTGCTGTTTTAAACTTCTTGAGAACTCTTGAAAATGTTTCAGGGGTGATATTTAAATGTTGTGCTATTTCTACATTACTTTTAGCATAAAACTCCTCTTCATATTCATATATATATTTTGCTACACGAGATGGTGCATCTAAAGTAATATTTGAGAGGATTATCCTCTCTAAGTTAAAGACTTTGTTAGTTAAAGACTTCACAAAAAGAAGTAAAAGGTCTGTGTTTTTTAAAAAGTAGTGCTCAAACTTTGCATAGTCAATAGCTAGGACAGTAGACTCTTGTGAGGCCATACAATTTGAAGGGTAGGGAATTTTTTCTAAGTTAGCTATCTCGGCGATAAGTGAAACGCCATCAAAGATTTTCATAACTACATCATTACCTTTTTGGTTATGTTTATAGACTTTACACTTTCCTTCTAGTAGAACAAAGAGTTTACTAGGTGCATCTCCTTTGTAAAAAAGTATGCCATCTTTAGGAATAGTTTTTTTAATAGAAATTGATAGTAAGTAGTCAATGTCTTCATCACTGAGGTTGGAGAAGATTGCTGTCTCTTTTATTTGCTCTTTTATATCTTTCAAATTATCGCCTTTTAGTTAAGCTGCTATTGTTACATTATTTTACTAATAAAGGCTACCTCTAAAGAATATCTTTACTTATAATTAAAAAGATTTATCATCACTTCTATATGATATTTTTCTTAATATATTTTGCTACAATTTCATCATATACCCATGAAGGACAAATTATCCTAGTACATATCTGCTGTAGTGTTGACTCACACTTCTTTTTAGAAAAACTTCAAGCTGATTATCCAGATGAAAAACTTACTGGATTTTTCTATGACCCTAACATTCATCCATACTCAGAATACCAACTACGTTTACTTGATGTAGAGCGTTCATGTAAAAAACTTGGTATTGACCTACTTGAAGGTGAGTATGACTATGAAAACTGGCTACAAGCTGTTCGTGGTTTAGAAAAAGAGCCTGAAAAAGGTGCTCGTTGTGAAGTCTGCTTTGATAAACGTTTCATTACCAGTGCTAAAAAAGCACTAGAAATAGGTGAAGAAAAGATAACTACAACACTTCTTGTAAGTCCTCTAAAATCTCAAGAACAACTTAAACGTGTAGGTGATGAGTTTCATGAAAAACATGGAGTTGAGTTTATCGCAGTTGACTATAGAAGTGGTGGTGGCTCGCAAGACCAGTCTCGTGTAACTAAAGAAGAGCAACTCTACCGTCAAGACTATTGTGGATGCATCTTTGGACTCACCATGCAAAGAGAACAGCAAGACAAACTGATGGATGAGATGTTCTCGCCTATCTCAAACTCAATCCTTCCTGCATCTATAGAAGAGCGTATAGAGATGTACACAAGACGTAATAAGCTTGAAGATGAAGGAAAAGAGTACAAGATAATAAAGCAGAAGTTTCTAAACTATAGACAGTTTAATTTCAAAGTCATTAAGGGTAAAACTAATGTTTTAGAAGCTTATGCTTTGAGCTACTCTACACTCCCTCGTTCACGTGCTCAAGGCAAGGTTGAATATAGTACTAATGACATACACTATTTTAACCGTGAAGAGATAAAGTTTATCACTTTAGACTTTTATAATGAACAAAACTCTACAGAGTTCAAAAGTATAAAAGAGCTTATTTTCAATCCTCTTTCACAAGAAAAAGAGCTCATGTTTAGAAGCTCTCTAAACGCCACTGCCTATGACTTAAGTCCTATAATCGTGATGGATGAGATACCCCAAGGTAAACTTACTATCACTCTAGATAGTAAAACTTACGAAGATGTGAATGAAAAACTAATCATTCTATAATCTTTATTTAGCTAAAATATCCAAAATATTATTACAAGGCTTATTAATTATGACTATGGATGTTATGGAAATTCAAGAGATTTTACCCCACAGGTACCCTTTTTTACTAGTGGATCGCGTGACAGAACTTGTTAAAGGTGAGTCAATCTACGCTTATAAAAATGTATCTATCTCTGAACCAGTTTTTCAAGGCCACTTTCCAGGTCATCCTATCTACCCAGGTGTTATGATTTTAGAGGGAATGGCACAAGCTGGTGGCGTTTTAGCATTTAGAAGTATGGACCTTACACCTGAAGATGCTGCTACAAAAGTTGTTTACTTTATGAGTATAGACAAAGCAAAATTTCGTTCACCTGTGAAACCTGGTGACAAGCTAGAGTATAAGA
>JAYEJR010000109.1:0-9980 GCA_034660715.1 Campylobacterota bacterium
TTTGCTGCGATGAGTGTGGCTGAGTTTTTTAAAGATAAGGGACTAGATGTTCTTTTCATTATGGACTCTGTGACACGTTTTGCAATGGCACAGCGTGAGATCGGTTTAGCTTTAGGTGAACCACCTACGTCAAAAGGGTATCCACCATCTTCACTAACTCTTTTACCACAACTTATGGAACGTGCTGGAAAAGAAGAGGGCAAGGGAAGTATAACAGCCTTTTTCACTGTACTAATTGAGGGTGATGATATGAGTGATCCTATCGCTGATCAATCGCGTTCTATTCTTGATGGGCACATAGTACTCTCACGTGAAATGACTGACTTTGGTATCTATCCTCCTGTTCATATTCTTAACTCTGCATCGAGGGTTATAAACGATATAGTAAGTGAAGAGCACCTAAAAGCAGTTATGCGATTTAGAAGACTCTATACTTTACTTAAAGAGAATGAAACACTCATCAGAATTGGTGCCTATACAAAAGGAACTGATCCAGAGCTTGACGAAGCTATAGATAAAAAAGTAGGTATGGAGCAGTTTATCTCTCAAGGTTCAACGGTAGTTGAAAGTTTTGAAGAATCTAGCAAGAGATTGATAGAACTTATGAGTAAGTAGCTAATTCATTATCAAAGGTGAGTTAAGCCAATCATCACGAGAGACATTAAGCTCTTGGTTATGTGTAAACGCCAGTCTGCGTTTGAGTGTTTTTTCATAGAGACTCATAATAGTAACTATCTCACTATCTTTTCCAAATATATCTATGTAAGAGTAGATAATATTTTCTGCACTCTTAAAGTTTTTTCTAGAGATAAGCCCTTTTATCTTCATATGAAAACTAAGGCGAAGTAGGTCACCTATTTTATCAACTCTACTTTTCACACCCATAAGGTCTCCTAAAATCACTTTAATACTTTTGATATCACCTTTAAGTGCTGACTCTTCGCATTGATTTAGGAGTTTTTTCCAGTGTTTTTCAAGAAGTAGACTCAGTTCTAGATTTCCTAAAGTGAAACTATTATCTATAATCTCATAACAGGATTTAAAATCACTCTCTTCATACTTAGCTTGGAGTTTTGAAACAAGCATAGTATCTCTATAGAGCTCTTGGAGTTCCTCTTTGATGCTTGGAGTACTTCTTAATTCTTTTATCAGTTCTAGAGCTTTAGAGGTATCTCCTGCATCAATGTTCTCTCGTATCTCTACTAAGGAGTTATCAGTAGAGTTTTTGAGTGCAGCAAAAGTAGGAATCTGTGAAAAGATTTCATTTTTCTTGAGTAGTTTATCTATCTGGAGATGATTTTTATCGTGAATAGCTTTTAGAAAGTCTATAAAGTCTTTGTTTTGATTTAGAACAAGTCTGATGATGGCCTTTTTAGAAGCAACAGTAGCATAGCCTGTCAAAATATCTCTTGCTAAATCTTCACGACCAATAAGTATCTGTTTTTGAGCAAAAGTAAAAGCCTCTTTAAAAGCCTCTTCCATCTTTTTATACTGTAGAGTTTTTTTAAGTGCAGGGTGGTTGTGGGCTATGGCATAAGCTAGTGTGTGTTTCTTCTCAATATAGAGCATTTTAAATCTAGGATAGTGCTCAAATGCTTTAAAAATAGAGCTTATGTCCTCTTGTTTACTCGGTACATTTTCAAACATCTGCATAAATTTACGTGCTTCGTTAGTGTTAGAGTTTATAAGAGATTCAACAGCTTGAATATATAACTTGTTGTACATAACCTCGACACGTTTATGTTCGCGAGTACCTTGAAGCATAGGGTCTCTTTCTATAAGTTCATAAGCTCTAGCAAGATCGTTTTCAAAGAGAAAAGTTTTAAGATGTTCGGCCGTTGGAAGTTGAATCTTTTGAAGTTCATTGTTCTCTAAAGCTATGAGTAGCTCTTTATCATTTGTAAGAGCAAGATGTAGTATATTTTCTTTAAAAGTAAGATAAGAATCCGAGACAACTTTTTCTAAAACAGTATCGATAAGAATAAGTTTTTTACTTTGTCCACTTACCATTAGGTAGCGAGAGTTTGGCATCACTATAATATTGTTGATATTTCTAAAAGGTGTAGGAATTGTTTTTGTAGCTTGATGTTTTTTCAGCGAGTGTATCTGAACAAAACCTTCGATATCACCACTTGCAAGTCTACCATCATCCAAAAACAAAAGTGTATTTGTTTGCACTTTTGAAGTGTTTATAATGTGTCTGTGAGCATAAGAGTTCATCTTAAGAATGGTGATAACACCACCATAACCACTACTCGCAAAAAGGTCTCCCTTAAATGCAAAGGCACTCACATAGTTGTTTTTTAGATGAAGCTTCTGTTTTGTTGGCGTTTGACCATAAGAGCATAGTCTTGAGAGATGTGAGCGGCCATCATATCTGTACTGCATAACTCGACCATTGTTTGTTCCTGCTATGAGGTACTTTGTGTCGGGTACAAATGCAAGGAGTTCTATATCTCCTTCATTTGTATAGATGGTCTGCAGAAGAGTTTTGTTTTGTGTGTTAAATATATATATAGTTCTATGATTTGCAAAGGCTATGAGCTCAGATTTATGACTAAAAGTCACAGCAGTTGTCTGATGACCTAAAAGTTCTATAGAGAGATTTTTAAGAGTGCCACATGTCTCAAGAGAAAATATTTTTGCACCATGAACTTTGGTACTTATAGCGATACTGTTGTTCTCAAGTACCCTCAAACACTCGATGCGAGAGCGAGCTTTGTAGCACTCTTGTTTAGTCAACATTATCGTATTTTCTACCGTTTTTCTTAATCATGATCTATTTTACAAATATCTTGCTTAATAAATCTTATTGCAGAGTAGCTGTGGCGTGACTTTTCCATTGAATTCGTTTTTGGCAACACTATAAGAACAGGTGATTCTTCTATCAGCTGGCATCTCAAAAACAGTTCTAAACGCCACCACTTCAACTGTTCTTCTCTGATGTGGATACTGCCTTACTTCTATACGTGAGTGAGACTTATCTGCTCCCATAAGCTTTATACTTACAACCTCTGCATCTTTGAGTAAAAAGGTAGGTCTTAGGTTCGCTTCTCCAAAAGGTTCAAAGCTCTCTAGGAGTGCGAGAAGATCTAGGTCTATATCTTCAGTGTTAAGTATACCACTTACCTGAGACTTAGGTATAAAGTCCTCTTCGGGTATAGTTTGAGCAGAAGAGTTGATTGCATCTCTAAACGCTGCAATATTCTCTTCTTCAAGTCCTAATCCAGCTGCCATTTTATGTCCACCGAACTTAGCTAAGAACTTTTCATTAGCCTTTATGAGTTCATAAATACTTACATCACCTATACTTCTAGCACTCCCTTTGGCAATACCATCCTCTACACTTAGTACAATAGCAGGTCTTCCAAACTTATCTACAAGTCGTGCAGCAACTATACCTACAACTCCCTCGTGCCACCCTTTACCACTCACAACGATGACTTTGTCCTCTGGATTTACTTGCTCTATCGCTTTTTTGGTTGTTTGTGCCTCTGTCTCTTTACGCAGATCATTGAGTTGCCCTAAGAGTTCAAACTGTTTGTAGGCTTTGTTAGTATCCTCGGCTGTATAAAAATCAAGAGCAATACTTGCATCTTCAAGGCGTCCAGCTGAGTTTAGTCTTGGAGCAATAGAGAATGCTATATCTTCACTGGTGATTTTTTCTTTGTCTAAAAAGTCTCTTATGATTTTAGATGATGGTCTTTGTGATGTCTTGATTAAGTCTAAACCGCGTTTTACTAGAGCTCTATTTATATCTATTAGTGGCATGATATCAGCGATAATAGCGATGGATAATATATCTAAAAACTGAAGCATGTCAATGTTAAGTCCTAACTCCTTTTTCACAAGCCCTAAGAGTAACCAAGCTACTTGTGCTCCACATATCTCTTTAAACGGGTACTCACATGCATCAAGTTTAGGGTCAACTATGTAAAGTGCATCTGGTAGAATCTCAGAAGGAGTATGGTGATCTGTGATGATAAGATCTATACCTCTCTCTTTACAAATACGAGCTGCGACTATAGCTGAGATACCATTGTCTACAGTGATAACTAAATCAGCATCGACTCTCTCTAAGACATTTGGTGAAACGCCATATCCATCTCTAAACCTATTTGGAATAATAGCTTCAAGAGGGTAGGGGATTTGTCTAAAAAAATCAACCATTATGGCAGTAGAGCTTACCCCATCAACATCATAGTCACCTACTAACGTTATCTTCTTGTTAGCTCTTATCGCCTCGGCTATTTTCTTTGCCGCATCGGGTGCATCATGAAGTAGAGCAGGTGAAGGAATCTGAGAGAGTCTTTTCTCCTCTGAGTCAAAGCGTTGGCTTAGAAGTTCATAAAGGTCTTGTTTTGTAAGCTGAGGAATCTCGTTCATATAGGTACTTTAGTTTTATTTTTAAAATTATAGCTGGAGTTGTTTAGAGGTGCCCTTAATCCTAGTTCCAGGATAGTATGTTTAATTTATAATCAATAATTTGTACATATAATATGTTTATTGGAGTAAAATGGGTCAAAGGTTGTAATATGGTTCAAGAAAAGATATGTGATATCCTCATTTTTGGTGGACATGGAGACTTAGCGCTTAGAAAACTTATGCCTGCACTCTATCATCTTTGCCATGATGGGCATATACCTACAAGTACAAGAATTATTGCTGTTTCTCGTGACGAATTTACTCAAGAGGAACATACAGTTTTAGTAAAAGAGAAGTTAAAACTTCATCTCAAAGAGAACTGTTTTGATGAGACTTTTTTCTCTACTTTTAAAGAGCATCTTTTTTATGTGCAAGCAGATTTAACAGACTCTGAGTCTTATAAAGATTTAGCAAATTTACTTAAAGGAGAAGAGAGTAGAGAGCGAATTAACTACCTCTCAACATCACCTTCTCTTTTTGGTAATATCTGTAAATCTCTGCATGAGTATAAACTCATCACACCAAGTTCTCGTGTGGTTTTAGAAAAACCTATAGGAAGAGACTTGTTATCTTCAAGAGTTATCAATGAAGAGGTGGCAAAGTACTTCATAGAATCAGCTATCTTTAGGATAGATCACTATCTTGGAAAAGATACTGTACAAAACATCTTAGCACTGCGTTTTTCAAACATGCTTTTTGCACCTATATGGAATGCTCAGTATATTGACCATATACAGATAACCGTAGCAGAGAGTGTAGGACTTGAAGGGCGATGGGACTACTACAATGAGTATGGTGCGATGCGGGATATGATGCAAAACCATTTGATGCAACTTCTTTGTCTTGTGACGATGGAGCCACCAAGTACCCTTCATGGAGATAGTGTTCGTGATGAAAAACTCAAAGTTATTCGCTCACTTCGCTATATAGAAGGAGATGATCTTAGAAGTAAAACTGTTCGAGGACAGTATAGTTCTGGAGCTATAAACAAAGAGGCAGTTCCTGGTTTTTTTGAAGAGGAGGGTGGAAGTCCTAAAAGTGATACAGAGACTTTCGTGGCAGTACGAGTAGATATAGACAACTGGCGTTGGAACAATGTCCCTATCTATATGAGAACAGGTAAACGCATGAGTAAACGCTATAGCGAAATAGTAGTGGACTTTAAAGCGATACCACACTCTATATTTCCAAAAGGTGGAGAGTGTATAGATAGCAATAAGCTAGTCATTCGCCTGCAACCTGATGAGTCCATCTCGATGTTTATCATGAATAAAATCCCGGGACTAAGTGAGGGAATGCAGCTACAAAAGGTAGAACTAGATCTTAATGTTGCTGAAAATGCACCAAGGATTCCTGATGCCTATGAGCATCTACTTCTTGATGTAGTTCGTGATAATCCAACGCTCTTTATGAGAAGAGATGAAGTTGAAGCAGCTTGGATTTGGGCAGATAAGATTTTAGATGGTTGGAGAGAAAAGAAAGTAAAACCTAAGTCTTATCAAGCAGGTACAAATGGACCATCGGCTTCTATAGCGATGATAGAAAAAGATGGGAGAAGTTGGTATGGGGAGTAACTATTTTGACTTTTATGACTTTAAAAATAGAGAAATCTTAGTAGAGAGTTTAAGCAAAAGAATCATTACTAACCTAACTGATGCAGTGAAGAAAAAAGGGTATGCAACTCTAGTACTTTCAGGTGGTTCAACACCGAAAAACCTTTTAAAAGAGCTCTCACAAGTTACATTTGATTGGGCTAAGGTAAGGGTGACTCTTGTAGATGAGAGATGGGTGGATAGTAAAAGTGATGAGAGTAATGAGAAGCTTATTCGTGAGTGTTTACTACAAAACAGTGCTAAGGATGCAAAATTTTATCCACTTAAAACAGATGAGAAATCGGCTAAAGATGGTATTAGCTCCCTTGAGGTTACATTAGAAGAGTTCTTTGGTGAACTAGATGTTGTTATTCTTGGAATGGGACTAGATGCTCATACAGCTTCATTTTTCCCTCATGCTGTTGAGCTAAGTTTTGCACTCAATACAAATGACTTAGTGTGTGCTACAACCGCATCAGTTCTGCCAAAAGAGCGAGTAACACTCTCAAAAAGTTACCTACTTAGTACACAAAACTTACTTCTACACATAGAAGGAGAAAAGAAAAAAGAGGTTTTTGACAAAGCATCACAATCGGACAATATCTCTAATATGCCAATTATTACCATGATGCATCAAAAGAGCCCACTGCTGGAGGTTTATTATGCTAACTAAAATAGATACAAGAATAGATAAGATTACCAAGCGTATCATAAATCGTTCTAAGAAGAGTCGCGGTGTTTATCTCAAACGTATGAGTGAGGCTCATAGTAAAACAGTTGAACGCTCTCATCTTGGGTGCAGTAACTTAGCACATGCTATGGCACCATGTTCACAAAGTGAAAAAACAGAACTTGCAACTTTACAGACAGAAAACATCGCCATTGTATCAGCTTACAACGATATGCTCTCAGCTCATCAGCCCTTTGCAACTTATCCAGCTCTTATAAAACGAGCTTTGGCATTTGAAGGTGCTACTGCACAGTTTGCAGGTGGTGTTCCTGCAATGTGTGATGGGGTTACTCAGTCTCAACCAGGAATGGAACTTAGTCTCTTCTCTCGTGATAATATAGCGATGGGAACAGCCATAGCACTTTCACACAATATGTTTGATGGTACTGTGATGCTTGGCGTTTGTGACAAGATAGTTCCAGGGATGTTTATAGGTGCGATGAGTTTTGGACACTTACCTGTTGTCTTTGCCCCAGCAGGACCAATGCCTTCGGGAATAAGTAATGCAAAAAAAGCAGCTGTTCGTCAAGAGTTTGCAGAGGGAAAAGTAGATGAGGAAGAACTTTTAAAAGCTGAGAGTGCTTCGTACCATTCGGCGGGTACTTGTACCTTTTATGGAACTGCAAACTCAAACCAGATGCTTATGGAGATAATGGGTTTACATCTTCCGGGTGCTTCATTTGAAAATACAAACACAGCTCTTAGAGATGCTCTCACAGAAGCAGCTTCACTAAAAACCTTAGAGTTTTCGCCACTCTCAGAGAACTATATGCCACTATCAAAACTTATAGATGAGAAAAGTTTTGTAAACGCCATAGTAGGACTTTTGGCAACAGGAGGTTCGACAAACCATACACTGCATCTTGTAGCAATGGCAAGAGCTTGTGGAATAGTTCTCAGTTGGGATGATTTTGATGCCCTCTCAAAGATAACACCACTTCTTTGTAGAATGTATCCAAATGGAAGTGCTGATGTAAATCACTTTCATAGCGCAGGTGGTATGGCTGTTGTCATAGCTGAGCTTTTAAGTGCAGGACTTTTACATGAAGATGTAAACACTCTTATGGGAAGGGGTTTAAGTAACTACCTTCAAGAACCTTACCTAAAAGAGGGAAAACTTCTGTATAGACCAGCTAGAGTGACTTCGCTTGATGATGAGGTGATTAGTAGTGTTAAAAAACCATTTTCAAAAGAGGGTGGGCTTCGTGTTTTAAGTGGAAACCTTGGTCGTAGTGTCATTAAGACATCTGCACTCAAAGAAGAAAACCGCTTTATAGAAGCACCAGCCAGAGTTTTTTATTCACAAGAGGCTCTTAAAGAGGCATTTAAGGCTGGGAAGTTAGATATGGATTTTGTTGCGGTACTTCCATATCAAGGTCCAAAAGCAAACGGTATGCCTGAGCTTCATGGACTTCTCCCATCTATGGGAGCCTTGCAAGACAGAGGTTTTAAGGTTGCTATCATTACTGATGGTAGGATGTCTGGAGCTTCTGGAAAGGTTGCTTCGGCCATTCACCTCTGTCCTGAAGCACAAGATGGTGGCATGATAGGTAAGATTCATGATGGAGATATCATCATGCTTAATTGTAAGAGTGGAGAGCTACTTCTTGAAGTAAAAGATGTCGTGCTTAAAAATCGTTTGGTAAAAAAAGTAGATATATCTAAATCGCATCACGGGGTTGGTCGTGAGCTCTTTAGTGTTATGAGATCAAGCAGTTCAACTGCAGAAGAGGGAGCAAGTAGTTTCTCTCTTATAGGAGAAGAGTTATGTTAAGTGCTAGAGAAGTAATGCAAGTTTCAAAAATTATTCCAGTGATAAGTGTAAACACAGTAGAGGAGTCTCTTCGTTTGGCAGAAGCACTTCTTAAAGGTGGTGTCAGTATTTTTGAGATTACACTGAGAACACCATGTGCCCTTGAAGCTATAGAAGCAGTGAGAAAAGAGTTTGATGAAGCTATGACAGGTGTAGGAACAGTTATAAATCCCGAACAGTTTAAAATGGCTGAAGATGCAGGTGCATCGTTTGCTATAAGTCCAGGTTTGACGAAAAGTTTAGCTGAATATGAAAACTCTATTCCTCTTCTACCAGGAGTAGCAAGTGCAAGTGAGATTATGCAGGGAATAGAGTATGGATATGATGCCTTTAAGCTCTTTCCAGCAAATATAGTAGGTGGAGCTAAAGCACTTAAGTCTTTTAGTGCACCATTTTCAGATGTCGTTTTTTGCCCAACTGGCGGTATTAATGCTGATAATGCACAGTCGTTTTTATCTTTAAAAAATGTTTTATGTGTTGGTGGAAGTTGGATAGTCCCAACTGACTTGATACAACATAACAGATACGACCTCATAACACAACTCACTAAAGAGGCTATTTCTACTTTACATTAAGGTTCATTTTCATATGGATATTGACTATAGTTAAGTATCATTACTCATATAGTCAAAAGGAATTTTATGAGTAATGATGAGATAATAGAAGAGTTTAAAAATTTTGATAAAGACAAATATAGTCTAATTATATCAACAACTAGCAGTGAAAATGACCCTCTTACAAACTATGCACCTTTTGTAAAGATAGGTGAGGATTATTATGTAAGTGTAAGTCAAAACCTTCCACACTTTACAAATATGGCCCAGACAAAAAAAGCTCATATACTTATCATAGAAGATGAATCTACTGCAGATCATATCTATGCAAGAAAGAGACTCTATTTTAGTGCATCTTGTGAAGTAGAAGAGGATAGTGAAAAGATCTTTAAACTTTTCGATGAAAGATATGGGGACAAGCTATCATTTTTACGAACAATGAAAGATTTTAAAGTAATCAAAATCTCCCCAGAAGAGAGAAGTTTAGTGCTAGGTTTTGGGGCTGCATATAAAATGGATGTAGAGGGTAACCTTGTGAGTAAAAGTATTTCACACAAGTAGTTGATATTTTTTTAAAAAATACTCAATACTATAGCTTTTGCTTCTTCTTGTATGAGAGCTAAATGCTCCTTAGAGATAAAACTCTCTGCATAGATTTTGTAAATATCTTCAGTTCCCGATGGACGTGCAGCAAACCAGCCGTTTTCTGTGCTTACTTTGAGTCCACCTATGGGAGCATTGTTTCCACTGGCGTTTGTGTAGATGCCTGTTATCTCTTCACCTGCTAAAGTTTTGGATGTGATATCCTCTGGTGAGAGTTTTTTGAGTTTTGCTTTTTGCTCACTTGAAGCTGGTGCATCCGCTCT
>JAYEJR010000110.1:0-1961 GCA_034660715.1 Campylobacterota bacterium
TAGGTTTTACACTAACACCTGCTAGTATCTCCACAAGTCCCTTTTTGAGCTTATAAATCTCTTTATCATTAGGGTAAGTATGTATTTTGTTTTTTTGAGATCTTATATGCGTAAAGTAGCGCTTATGAGATGTCACACCTAAGTACTCATCTAAAACTGTGCACTCTTCGTTTAAAATCAAGTTTGAGAGATGTGTTAGTTGTCTATTTTGTAATCTTCTTTTTTGTGTCTGAAGTATAAAACGGTTCACTTGGTCTATGTACTTATCTATGTTTTGAATATACTCTAAAATACTCACACTAATACTCTGCAACAGTCTATCAACACTCTCAGCTAAGCCTCGTAAGTCATGGCGAAAGAGTCTTCCTATCTGCTCATTTGCTTCTATAAGTTCATAAATTTTCTCTAAAATATCTGTGGCATTTTCAAGTAGTATATCTATCTCTAAAGAGGTGTCATTCTCTAAACGCTGTAGAAGTATCTGTATCTCTCTATCGCGGTTATGAAACTTTTCATACAAGTTTTCTATAAGATGTTCAATACTACTTTTATAGTAATCGTTTTGCGTCTCAAGATATCTTTTTTTCAGCTTCACTAACTCTTTGTACTCTTTTTCATAATCCCCAAAGATGATGCTATAGTCAACTCTTTGCAAAATAGAATCTGCAAAATTAAAATAATTTTTATTAAGTTTATAGCGTTCATTTATCTGTATAAAAAGTGCAGACTCCAGTAGCTCTTCATCAACATTGTGTATAGTCTCTTGCCTATAAGCCCTATCAATAAGCTCTGCATTTTGATTAAGAAGTTTTAATAACTCAATATGCTTCATATATTATCTCTTGTTCTACAACTGTATTGTATGTTTTTATCAACTCTATTATAACACTTGCTTCTAGGGAGTAACTTTTTTTAAATCTATCTCTCTGTTTTTTATACAAATCTACATTGTGATACTTATCACTTTTAAAGTAAAGTTCTATATTTTTAGGAGTGTGAAGAGTTTTACTTTTACACTCAAAACTCTCATATATATTCATCCCTTCAATATCGTAATCCAAATAAAAATTGACTTCTTTAGACTTTAAAAAGTTTCGTGTTAGGGTACTTGCATATCCTGATAAATATACAAAATATTCTGCTTCAAAATATTTTGTATATTTATCTATATTTAAAAAAGTTTCTCCATTCTCAACTGCTACAAAAGAGCTTATATTTTCAAGTTCTTTGAGTTCCTTAAGTTGGTAAAGTTTACTAACTTCTCCTCTTTTTTTTACCATCACAACACTATCAAAGATTTTAATAAAACTTGATTTAGAGTCACCACTGTTTTGTATGTTTTCACTTCGACTCTCTGTCTTTAAAACTTTTTGTAACTCTTCAAATGTAGAAACTTGAATATTTTGTGTTTGACAAAGAAAACTAAAAAACTCTACTTCATCTTTTATGAAACTCTTTTCTCCGCGTTTAGCG
Organism: Campylobacterota bacterium; assembly: GCA_034660715.1. Classification (GTDB taxonomy): domain Bacteria; phylum Campylobacterota; class Campylobacteria; order Campylobacterales; family Sulfurimonadaceae; genus Sulfurimonas. Next base: position 1,474 of record JAYEJR010000110.1, read on the forward strand.
TGTAAAAAGTAGACTTCATTATCTTTTTGATACTCTAAAACTAAAACATATAAATCTTTTATTTTGGAGTAAGTTGGATTATCATTTTGAAAAAGTAGTGCTTGGTTTATAATTTTTTTATTCAAAGTTATACTCTTTGCGAAGCTTTCTTATAAACTTCCATTTCACTACGTTTACCAAGGGCTACAACTTCTATTATGATTTTTTCTTCTATAACTTTATAAACTATTCTGATTTTTTTTCCATCAGCATACATTTTTCTACACCCTGAGAGATCATAGCCATTTTTATTACCTAAAAAACTTCCTAACTCTGGAGATTTTACAATTTTTTTAAACTGCTTATAAATAAGAATTCTTTCTCTATTGGAAAAAGAAGCAATATCTTCATGTGCTTCAATTAAAATTTCAAGCTTATATTGCATCTAAATCTATACCCAGCATTTTGGCAGACTCTTCAAAAGAGATTGTTTTAGACCCTTCCCTCTC
>JAYEJR010000111.1:0-1881 GCA_034660715.1 Campylobacterota bacterium
GGATTTGGCCCTTTTGGTGATGGTGATCACACTATAAATGAGCGTGCGAGTAGAGAGAGTTTTATAAGTAGGATTGAACTAAGTAGTAAGTTATTTAAACACTTTATAGAAAATAAAAACTTTTAAGGGATAATAATGTCAAATAGAACAATCGGAATGTGGTTATATGCAAATGGTGGTGGTGATAAAATCGCTAAAAGTATTATGAAAAAATTGAAAGATCGGGATATTGATACTGTTAATAATATTAACCTTAGAAATGCAATAGCTAAAAATGGTCATATTCTTTATGAAGGTACTAAGCTTGATAAATTAGATTTGTTCTTTTCTTATAATGCAGGAGAACAAACACAGTACCAAACTTATCTCTATAAAGCATTAAATAGAGCTATCCCTATGGTAAATACTTACGAATCTTTTGAACTAACAGAAGATAAGTTTCATACATCCTTTGTGTTAAGAAGAAATGGTGTCCAGACAGCTGATTATAAGTTGTGTCATAGAGATGATGGACATCAGTTAAAAAAAATAATAAAAAAATGGGATAAAATGGTTTACAAACCAACTGATGGTTGGGGTGGAGTAGGTTTAACTAAGATAGAGAGTGAAGCAAATCTAGATATGTTAATGCCATTTCTGAATCAGATGGATCTTCGATATTTTTTTGTTGAAAAGTTTATTGATTATGATAATAGTGATTTTAGAGTTGATATAGTGGATGGTGAGTTTGTTTCATGTTATGGAAGAAAAGCAAGTGGGAGTGACTGGAGAACAAATATTACAAGTGGTGGTTCTGTCTTTATGAGAGAAGCAAATGATGAGATAATAGATGTAGCAAAAAAAGCTTGTAAAGCTACTGGTGTAGACATTGGTGGTGTTGATATTATATATGACAGAGAAAAAGAAGAGTACATTGTTTTAGAAGTAAATGGAATACCTGCATTTGCTACTCCTGAACAGGAAAAAATGGGATTGAACTTTAATGATAAAAAGATTGATTTAATAGTTGATTTAATTGACAGAAAAGCTAAAAAGAAATAATATACAGAGACCTTTATTGTATACTTTCATATATTAAATAATTATTTGAGGTCAGAACTTGAGAGAACAATATACATCTTATAGCGACTGTGTGGACTTTTTTAAGTCAGCACAGAAAACAAATCCTAATCTTTTTAAAGTCGAAACTATTGGAACCACATGGGAAGATAGAGAAATTATTGCAGTATCAATAACTAATAATATTAAAACTAATAAAGACAAGCCAGCACTATTTTATACAGGTACTATTCATGCACGGGAATGGATAGGAATAGAACTTTCCTTAGCATTTGCTCAGTATATATTAGAGCATATTGATTATGATCCACAATTAAATGCAATGTTCGATCGCTCTACTCTTTATATGGTGCCGTGTGCAAACCCAGATGGTTTTGAGTATTCTCGAAATCATTTCGCATTTTGGAGAAAGAATAGACGTCGTAATCCAGATGGTAGTTTCGGTGTTGATTTAAATAGAAACTTCTCTGTAGGTTTTACTCCTAACAAAGACACAACTTCAAATGTATATTCTGGTCCGTCAGCATTTAGTGAACCTGAAACAGCAGCACTTAGAGACTTTGTTGTTGAACATAAAAACATTACTATAGCACTTGACTATCACTCACAAGGAAATGTATTTTTTCCTGCACACAATTTTATACATGAAGATGCAGAGGATGCGATTGACTTAAACCTTTTAGCTGGAAATATGGCAGAAGAGATTAGACATGAATCTGGTCGTGAATATGGAATCCATATGGGAAAACCACCTGTGCATTTAATTTCAGGAAGCGGAAGAGAGTTTTACTACTCTCAAGGTGCTCTTGCCATTGTTGCAGA
>JAYEJR010000112.1:0-9504 GCA_034660715.1 Campylobacterota bacterium
GTGTCAGAAGAGGCAAAATACTTCTCATTCTCTTCATTTATACCTACAAGCATTGGTGAGCCATGCTTAGCAAAAAAGATAGTCTCCTCTTCACCTTTTGTCACAAGTAAAACAGCGTAAGCACCTTGAAGTTCTGATATAGTTTTCTTAAATGCTTCAAAGGAAGAAGTGGAAGTTTTGAGGTTTTTTTCAAACTGATGTACGATAACTTCGGTATCTGTTTGACTTAAAAACGAAACGCCATCAGCCATAAGCTCTTTTTTTAATTCAGCATAGTTTTCAATAATACCATTATGAACTACATACGATTCACTTCCTATATGTGGATGTGCATTTAACTCTGTTGGTTTCCCATGCGTCGCCCATCTTGTATGGCCTATACCTATAGAGAATTTATCTGTAACAAAGTCTTTAGTCTTCTCTTCTAGGTTTACAAGTTTTCCTGTAGCTTTAAAACTATCAAACTTTCCTTCTTGAAGAACAGCTATTCCTGCTGAGTCATAACCACGATACTCTAATTCTTTGAGCCCACTAAGTAAAATTTCTTTAGAGTCTTTTTTTCCTACATAACCAACAATTCCGCACATAGATGTTCCTTACTTTGTTAACATTTTATAAACATTTTCGACATTATTACATATGTTGTTCTGTTTATCCATTAAAAAGCTATCTCTTACCTTATATTTTGAAGAGTGTATCTTTGCTGTGATAATATTTATGTTTAATTCTTCAAAACGATGAAGAACGTAAGCGAGCAATCCATTTTGGTTTTTTGTATGTATAAGTATCTCTGCATGAGTAAGTGAATGATCACAATCAACCGTTATCTCTTCTCTTTTTATCTCTACATTTTTTAGTTTAACAACTCTGTCCATATCAAAAGCAGCATCGATAATCTCTTTTACTTCAACGAGTTCATTGCCATCGACATTTTGGATAAAGTCTATTCTAAAGTACTTTAAGTCATCAAAAAGTGTAAATATCTCCATGTTTGCTACATTAAGATGAGAGAGCGATGAGAGGAGGAAACCTATGTTTAGAGGAATCTTTCTATAAATCTCTATAGTTAAAGAGTTTTCATTTTTAGTGATAAATCTATACTCTTTTGTCTCTTTAGCAATTTTTACGATTTCTATTATATCTGTAGGTGTATGCTTAAAGAAAAAGAGATTTGATTCTATGGCTATAGTTTTTTTCTGAAGGGTACGTGGCATAGCTTTAAAGTCTGCTAGATTTTGTACACGCTTTTCTATGATAAGGCGTTTTTTTGCATCTGTAATTCTGTCACTGTTTTGTGCAACTTCAAGGGCACTTAGATAGAGATCTTTGAGAAGTTTAGAGTTAAAAGAGTTATATGTAGTGCCTCCAACACCATTGATATCTGCATAAGTAAGGACATAGAGCAAGTTTAGATTTTTAGCATCAGAAACCTTGGACATAAACTTATAGAGTACTTTTTCATTGTGGATATTTTCTTTAAACGCCACACTACTCATAAGTATATGGTGTTTGACTAAAAGTACAGACCTCGCAATAGAGTCTTCACTAAACTTCAGTTGTTTTGCAAAAGGTACTATGAGTTTTGCTCCAACTTCAGAATGGTCTTGCGAACGACCTTTTCCTGTGTCATGAAAAAGAACAACTGTTTTAACAAGTAGTCTCTCCTCTGTACTTAGTTCATCATAAAGCTCTTGGATAAAAGGCTCCTTGATGCTCTCTAATGCTTTAACACACTCTATTGAGTGAATATCAACAGGATAAGTGTGATACCCATCAAACTGAGGCATATGAAGTACTTTTCTAAAGTTTAAAAAGAGTTGGTGAAGGATACCCGCATCATAAAAGAGTTTTAACATAGAATAAGAGTTATTTCTTTGTAATATCTGTTTGAGTAAAGCTTGTATGTGCTCTTCTAAAGGGTGGTTTATCTTGATGTAAGTAAACTGACTTAAAACACCAGTATCAAATTTATACGGTTTGTCTTCGAGTGATACAAGTAGTTCAAGAAGTTGATTGATACTTTTTATTTTTTGATTGTAAGAGATATATATTCGATTATTGAACTCATATATACCAGCTTGAAGTCTATTTTTACGAAGGGTAGTAATCATCTCTTTGTCATATATATAGGGTCTAATCATTTTTTTAGTAAAAATTCTAGTGAAGTTATCTATCCTCCAAGATGCACCTATCACACGAGAAGCAAGTTTTCTATGATCTTTGACTCCTAGCATCTTTGCAACAGCTGGAATATACTCAAGTCTTAATGTATCTTCTTGTTTACCAGTTATAAGGTGAAGTGCACTTCTCACACGGTAGAGAAGCTCAATTGCCATTCTGTACTCTTTGTAAGACTCCTCTTTGAAGACTTTACCCTCTAACTCTTTGAGAGAGTTTATTCCATAGATAGTATGTGATATCCAGTGAAGAAGATGGGTGTCACGAAGTCCTCCAACACTCTCTTTAATATTTGGTTGCATTGAAAATGGATGTTTTTTTCGTCTAATATGAGCCTCTTGTACTTTTGCAAGAAGAAACTCTTTTTGATCACTTTGACGGATGTATGTAAGCTTTTGTTGTGCTGCATGCCAGATAAAGTTAGAGCCAATGATAAAACGCGACTCCATAAGTGAAGTTCTGATAGTAATATCTTCATTTGCAGCTTCAAATAGATCACTCACTTCATGCACTCTATGACCTAGTTTTAGTCCAGCATCCATCGCTAAATAGAAGAGCTTTTCTATAATGTGCTTAGTGTTAAAACCTTCGATATCTTCATAAGTAATAAGCAGGTCTATATCGCTATGTACACAGAGTTGCTCTCTTCCATAACTACCTAAAGCTATGATAGCAATCGGAATAGAGTTTCGCATAGGGATAAAGTCACCAAATGAACGACGTAGAACAGTTTTATACATCAAAGAGATGATACTATCAAGCTTTTTTGTGTGTTTAACGAGGAAGTCTTTTCCTTGAGAGCTCTCAAAAAGCTCAGGAAGGGACTCTTTATACTCTTTTATATATTGTTTAAACAGTTTAGACAGTTCAAAGTCAGACCCATTCTTTTCTATAACATCTTCGATTTTTAATAATAAATTCATTCTTTTATTCTCTTGGTTATTTTATTTAATTATAGTGAAGTTATTTTAATTTGATATAATTCCTTAGATGAAATAATATACAACTAGGAAATATAGTATGACAATTACAAAAAGTGTGACATTTATAGCAAAAGAGGGAAGTGAAGCGAAGATGAAAGAGCTACTTACTGCAATGGTTAAACCAAGTAAAGCAGAAGATGGCTGTCTTTTTTATGAGATACTCCAATATGAAAACGATAGAAAAAGATTTATGGCTGTAGAGACATGGAGAGATGAAGCTGCTCTTGACGGACATAAAGCTTCTGCTCATTATGCTGTCTATAAATCATCTTATGAACCTTTTTGTGATGACAAATACAGTGATGAACTTGAAGTACTAGGGTAAATAGATGAAAAACTTATGGAATGACAAAAAAGCACAAGCTTGTAAAAGTGACTTAGAGTTAAGAGTTTATACTTCAAACCTTTTAGGTCAAAGTGATGAACTAGTCCTTCATGGTGGTGGTAATACTTCTGTAAAAACAAAAATAGACAATGAAGATGTTCTACTTGTTAAAGGCAGTGGTTGGGACTTAGTAAGCATAAAAGAAGAGGGTTTTGCTCCTGTAAAGATGAATACTCTTCTTGATATGGCAAAGCTTGAGACTCTTAGTGATAGTGATATGGTAAGTGGACAAAAAGCTGCTATGCTTGATAGCTCTGCTCCAAATCCTTCTGTTGAAGCAATTTTACATGCACTCATTCCATTTAAGTTTGTAGACCATACTCATGCTGACGCTGTTGTAACTATCTCAAACTCTGAGAATGGTTTAAAAGACATTAAGAAGGTCTTTCCTAATTTCTTGATAGTTGACTATGTTATGCCAGGGTTTGTTTTAGCACACACTATTTATGAGATGACAAAAGATTTAGACTGGTCAAGTATAGATGGAATCATCCTGCACAATCATGGTATCTTTACATTTGATGATGATGCTAGAGAGTCGTATGAGAAGATGATAGACGCAGTAGCTCAAGCAGAAGTTTTTTTAGCACAAAACGCCAAGCTACAAATAGCACAAAACTATGAACATAGTGAATGTGATATGCAAAAAATAGTAAAAGTTCTTTCAGAAGCTAAGGGTTATGATATTTCTATAAATATCAATCAAACGCCACTAGCAAACTACTATGCTTCTCAAGATAACCTAAGAGAATTTGCTACTCGTGGTGTTTTAACTCCGGAGCATATCATAAGAACTAAAAGAGTTCCTCTTATCATGGAAGATACTGACTTAGAACGTGGTGTAAGTGAGTATATGAAAGCTTATGAAGAGTACTTCAAGGAGTTTGCTACGAACGAGGTGATGTTAAACGCCGCGCCTAACTATATGGTTATCAAAAACTTAGCGGTTATCAGTTTTGGAAAAACTCCAAAAGAAGCGGCTATCATCAACGATATAGTTGAACATACTATGAGAGCGGTTCTTCATGCAGATAAGCTTGGTGGATACAAAAGTATAAGTCTCAAAGATAGTTTTGAGATGGAGTACTGGGAACTAGAACAGGCTAAACTAAAGAAGTAGTTTTAAAAATTTGTCATAGCAATCCATCTACATAAAAACCTTTGGAGAGGACGAATCCTCCCTCCGGTCTGGCCTCTCAAAAGGCTTTTATTCCGATTACTTTTTCGACACACTTTTTATATATCAAATTAAATATTTTATGGGCAGAAATAATGAACGAAACTAAATACCTAATGGCAATAGATGCAGGTACAGGAAGTATAAGAGCTGTAATCTTTGACACAAAAGGTAATCAGATTGGAGTAAGTCAAGCTGAGTGGACACACTTAGAAGAAGAGGGTGTGCCTAACTCTATGAGTTTTGACTATGAAACTAACTGGCGTTTAGTTTGTAAGTGTATACACGAGTCTATAACAGATGCCAAAATAAAATCTGAAGATATCTTAGCACTCTCAGCTACTAGTATGAGAGAGGGAATAGTTCTTTATGATAAAGATGGTAAAGAGCTTTGGGCCGTAGCAAATGTCGATGCAAGAGCAGACGAGGAAGTTAAGTTTATAAAAGAAAACTTCACTGGTGTAGAAGAGGATTTTTATGCTTCAAGTGGTCAGACTTTTGCTCTTGGTGCACTTCCGCGTTTACTATGGCTTAAAAACAATCGTCCAGAAGTTTATGAAAAAGTTGCCAATATATCTATGATAGGGGACTGGATATTAGCTCGTTTAAGTGGAGTTATAGCAACTGATCCAAGCAATGGTGGTACAACAGGTATATTTTCTCTCGCTAAACGCCAGTGGGTTGAAGATATGGCTAGTAGGGTTGGACTCAAAGATGATATTTTTCCAGAAGTGCTAGAGGTTGGGACTTTAATGGGAGAGGTTTCAGCTGAAGCCTCAAACGCCACAACACTTGTTACGTCTACAAAAGTTGTGATGGGTGGTGGAGATGTTCAGCTTGGCTCCGCTGGTCTTGGTGTAGTAGAAGCTGGTCAAGTAGCAGTTCTTGGTGGATCGTTTTGGCAACAAGTTGTAAACATTCCCTCTCAAACGCCACCTCCAAAAGACATGGGTATCCGAGTGAACCCTCATGTTATAGATGGACTCTCTCAAGCAGAAGGGATTACTTTTTTTAGTGGTTTAGTAATGAGATGGTTCCGTGATGCTTTTTGCGACATGGAAAAGTTAGAAGCAAAGAGCCAAGGCATTGATGTTTATGAAGTTTTAGAAAATAAAGCTAAAGAAGTACCTGTCGGTTCTCATGAAATTATGCCAATATTTTCAGACTCAATGAAATATGGAAAATGGTACCATGCGGCTCCCTCATTTTTAAACCTAAGCATAGATAGTGAAGTTTGTAATCGTGCAAGTATGTTTAGAAGTTTAGAAGAAAATGCAGCAGTAGTCTCAAGTATAAACCTAGAAAATATAAAAGCCTTTAGTGGTATAGATATAGAAGAGATAGTTTTTGCTGGTGGTGCTTCAAAAGGGGCTCTTTGGTCTCAGATACTCTCAGATGTTACAGGCTATAGAGTCAAAATTCCTAAAGTTACAGAAGCAACAGCACTTGGTGCTGCTATGGCTGCTGGCGTTGGATGTGGCGTTTATCCGAGTCTAGAAAGTGCTGCAAAAGAGTTGGTAGTTTGGGATAAAACTTATGAGCCTAACCTGGAGAATAAAAAAGTGTATGATGCTTTAAAACTAAAATGGCAAAATGCCTATGAAACACAACTGAAGTTAGTAGATGAAAATATTACTACGAGTATGTGGAAAGCACCAGGACTATAAGAGAGACTATGACAGATTATACTATTGCTTTAGACATTATAGGTACAGTGGCGTTTAGCCTCTCTGGGTATATATTAGCTGCCAAAGCTAGGTTTGATATCCTTGGGGTCGTTGTTATCGCGTTTATGAATGCATTTGGTGGGGGTGTTGTTCGTGACTTGCTAACTAATAGGGTTCCATTTATCTTTCATGAAACATATCCAATAAGTTTGGTTTTGGTTACGGTTGTCGTTGCTTATCTGTTTAAACTTCATGAACACACTACTTTAGAGGATAATGTCGTTTTTAACCTCAGTGATAGCATAGGTCTTAGCATGTTTGCGTTTACAGGTGCAGTGGTAGGTCTAGAAGCAGACTTTAACCTTGCTGGTGTTGTTTTCTTGTCATTTTTGACAGCAGTAGGAGGGGGTATCATTCGTGATGTTATTATGAATAAAGTTCCTTTCATTTTAACAAATGATTTTTATGGAACTGTTTCCATCTTACTTGGTCTTCTGGTCTGGTTATGTGATGCTTACTATGAGTTAAACGCCATCGCAACAATGTCCTTGTTAATCTTTGGAGTTCTTATGAGACTCTTAGCTATAAAATACAAATGGAAACTTCCAAAATTAATCTGATATAATTCGGATAATAGGAATATAAGGTAGTAATAAATGAATAATAGAATAAATTTTGATGATGCTTTAGCTCTATATGATATGGACTTTTTTGAGCTTGGAGATTTAGCAGATACTAAACGCAAAGAGCTACATGGTAATAAAACATACTTTAATATAAATCGCCATATAAATCCGACAAATGTTTGTGCAGATGTTTGTCTTTTTTGTGCCTACTCAGCTACTAGAAAGAATCCTAATCAGTATACTATGACTCATGAGGATATCTTAAAAATTGTAGAAGATATAGATAAAAATGGTGCTAAAGAGGTTCATATAGTTTCAGCACACAATCCTAATGTTACACTTGATTGGTACTTGGGTATATTTAAAAAGATAAAAGAGGAGTATCCACATCTTCATATAAAAGCTTTAACTGCTGCTGAGGTGGATTTTCTTTCTCGTCATCATGGTTTGACTTATGATGAGGTACTAGACCTTATGGTTGAAAATGGTGTTGACTCTATGCCTGGTGGTGGTGCTGAGATATTTGACGAAACAGTAAGAGAGAAGATATGTAAAGGAAAGGTTACATCAGATCAGTGGTTTGAAATACATAGAAAATGGCATGAACGCGGTAAAAAGTCAAACGTTACCATGCTTTTTGGTCATATAGAGTCTCGTGAAAATCGTATTGATCATATGATGCGAATTCGCTCCCTTCAAGATGTTACGGGTGGATTTAACTGCTTCATTCCTCTTGTATATCAGACAGAAAACAACTACTTAAACATTGAAGCACCCATAACAGCAAATGAGATTTTAAAAACTATGGCAGTTGCTCGTTTAGTGCTTGATAATGTTGCTAATCTCAAAGCTTACTGGGTTACTTCGACTGTAAACCTCGCTCTAGTAGCTCAAGAGTTTGGTGCAAATGACCTTGATGGCACAATCCAAAAAGAGTCTATAAACTCCGCAGCAGGAGCTAAAAGTGCAAATGGCGTTGTTTTAGAAGATTTTACTGCACTTATAAAAAATAGTGGGTTCTCTCCTGTTGAGCGAGATAGCGTTTATAACGAAATAAAGGTCTGGTAAACACCATCTATGAATATAACGGTTGTCATTCCAACATATAACCGTTATGAGTTTTTAAAACGGGCGCTGAAGTCAGTTTATGCTCAAAGTTACAAAGTAAAAGAAATCATTGTTATAGACGATGGCTCAACAGACAATACCCCTCAAATAGTTCAAGACTTTCCAACTATAAAATACATACATCAAGCAAATAGTGGTGTTTCTAGTGCAAGAAACTTAGGCATAAAAAATGCAAGCTATAAGTGGATAGCGTTTCTAGACTCTGATGATGAGTGGTGTGATAAAAAAATAGAAGATCAGGTGGCGTTTCACAAACAAGATAGCAATGTTTTGATAAGCTATACAGATGAGATATGGATAAGAGACGGTAATAATGTAAAGATTCCTAAAAAGTTTAGAAAACAAGGAATAGATGTATTTTTAGAAAATATCTCATTTTGTAATATCGCTCCTTCATCGGTACTTATTCACAAAAGTATATTTGAGAGTGTTGGTGTTTTTGATGAAACACTTGAAGTCTGTGAAGATTATGACTTATGGTTACGAATAGGTTTAAAATATAATATAGCCTTGATAGACAAAAAACTTATTAGAAAATATGCGGGGCATGAAGACCAACTTAGCTTTAAACATTGGGGTATGGATAGGTTTAGGGTTGTTACTCTAGAAAAACTACTTGAAAAAAGGGATAATAGTCCAAAAGATAAATACCAAGAGATAGAAACAGAGCTTCTTAAAAAGTATACTCTCTTGCTAAAAGGGGCTATCAAATATGAAAGAGAAGATGATATAAATATATATAAAGAAAAAATAGCTAAATTTTAGATTGTTTTAAAAAATTAGCGCTATAATTCTTCTCACATTCCGGATTAGCTCAGCGGTAGAGTAGGTGACTGTTAATCACTTGGTCGCTGGTTCGAATCCAGCATCCGGAGCCACAATTTTTTAAAAATCAAAAACTTACTTTTTAATTAAAACTAAACCACTTAAAATATAATCAATCTTGTTATTATAACTCGTAATAAATATGTTAAAATTATGATTATTTATTATAAGGTATTCATTTGACATCACTTACTAAAGATACAAAACTTACTCTACTCTATATTTTCATTGCCTTTTCATTTTCGTTTTTAATGCGTCTTATTTGGGTTTTTCAGTTTCAAGGGTATGAACCGTTTATGTTTAATGGCCAGTTTATGATAAACACAAACGATGGTTATTTTTGGGCGGAGGGCGCGAGGGACATTATTAGTGGCGTTTCTCAGCCTAATGATCTATCGCCAATTACACTTGCTCCAGCTCAGCTAACGGCGTTTATCGCACAGCTTGTTCCTTTCTCTTTTGAGACGACAATTTTTTACCTGCCGGCGATACTGGGTTCATTAGTCGTTATCCCCATTATCTTGATAGCAAAAGT
>JAYEJR010000113.1:0-9392 GCA_034660715.1 Campylobacterota bacterium
AGCTGCTTGATGGATAAGGTGACTACGTTTAGAAATCAAGTTAACTAGTTCAGTATCTATAGTATCAATCTCACTTCTTACTTCTTCTAATGAGTTACACTTTTTCATTTATTATCCTTATAATTTATAGTTATTTATATAGTAACGAAAGTTTGATAAATATCTGTTAACACTATTGTAACTATTTATCTATATAATTGTTTTTACGATTCTCCTTGTATATTCTTATTCTGATTCAATAAGTTTCATACACAAGGTCCTAGTGTTTAGCTAGGATCTTTTATCTCTCAATATCTTTATTTATATAAGCTAGATATCCAACAGCTACTATTAGTATGCTAAACATAACTATCCATATGTAAAAGTCGCCACCACTTGCGGCACTGTTTATCTCTTCTTGCATCTAGTTTGGCTTTATCAGTTTTTTTGTAGCTTTTGGAATGTGAGCAAAAGGAATATTTTGAATTCCTTTTTTCTCCTTATCATCTATCTCCATCACATCAACAGTCATTTTCGCTTGGTAAAATCGCAAAACCTTATAGCGAATGTTTTCACGTTCATATGTAATGTTCTTACTTCGTAAATCTTCGTTTTCTTTTCGTTTTATCATATTAGTCCTTTAGAAATATTCCAGTATCTTTTACTTCTATTTTTCCAGCATCAACTAGAGATGTAAGTGTTCTTTTAAACTCTTTTTTACTGAGTCCAAATACATCCTTGATAAGCTCAGCATCACTTTTATAGTTGTAAGGCATGATTCCTTTGTTATCTTTTAAAAGTGCTAAGACTTTGTCATTTGAACCGCCACTCTTTTTACTTCCCGGTTTTCTAAGTGTAAGATCGATATTTCCATCTTTTCTTACTACTTTTACATAAGCAGTTTTTTTATCACCAAGTGTAATGTTCTCAAAAATTTCATTATGATAGATAAGACCTTCATATTTATCATTAACTATACACTTGAATCCAAGTGGCGTTTTAGAAATGATAAGAATTTCTACCTCTTTATTGACAGCAAGGCCAACAACTTTTTTCTCTAAAAAATCACCGATTTTTTCACTTCCAACAAGTCTATGTGTTCTCTCATCATAGATTACTTTGATAAAGCGTTTCTCTCCAACTTTAAAAGGGGTCTTTTGAAACATATTTGGTACTAGTAAATCTTTAGAGAGATTCCAGTTCATAAAGGCTCCAAAAGGTGCAGTATCTACAACTTCAAAGAGTGCCATTTCATCTAGCATAGCAGTAGGCTTATTTGTGGTAGCTACAAGTCTATCTTCTGAGTCTGTATAGAGGAATACATCTATTAGCATTCCCTCTTTCATATCTTGTGTTAAATATGGACCAGGGAGAAGTACATCATTCCCATCTTGAGCCATAAGATAAGCTCCAGGTGTTGTTAGTCTATCAAGTCTTAATGTGTTGATTATTCCGAGTTCTAAAAAGTCACTCTGTTGATTTGTTGTCATATTGGCTATTCCGTATTGTTTTTGACATTATAGCTGTTTTTATGAGAATTGATTTCTTGTGATAGGAATGAGTTCCATTTTGATTGTTTTGATTAGTCTTTCTAATTTAAAATTATTACTATATTCAGATTCATCATAATCTATATGAATAATAACAGTTTCTTCTGTAAAGTCAGGGCATTTTTTTGCAGCTTCATCACTTAGTATGATAACCATGTCGTAGTCACTATTCATTACTCTATCAATATGTTTAGGAGTAAGTCTATCACTCCAAACGCCATCTTTGATAAGCGCTTGTTTTATCTCTTTGTTCACATTCTGTGAGGGTTTAGTTCCAGCACTTGATATTGTAAACTCTGGGAGATATCTTGTTAGTATTGCCTCAGCAATAATTGATACAGAGTCATTTTTTGTTGATAGTACAAGTACTTGTTTACTCATTGTCGAGCCTTTGAAATATTTGTCTAATTGTATCGAATTTTTAGAGTACCCTAAAATAAATAAGTAGATATTTGAGCTAAGTGATAAAATAAGTGATTTAGGTAATATTTCGAAAATATAAATCAAGGAAATAATATGTATAAAATAATAGTTGATAGAGAGTGTGGATGTTTCAGAAGAAGTACGTTAGAAAATAATCAAGAGATTGAGTCTAAAGATGAAGCACTAGAAAAAAGTCTAGAAATGGTTGAGATAATGAATGAGAACTTTTGTGACAAGCATAAGTTTTCTCTTGAAGAAGCAGGTGATACTTTTCTTATCAAAATGGGATAAGCTCCTTTAAGTAGGAATAGTTCTTGCTAATTGTTAAAGTAACAATATAAGTGAGAGAAAATGATTTTATTTAAAAACTCAAACGAAAGACTTTACTACTACAAGATAAATGTATACCAAACACTTTTTGGAGATTTTTTGATCCAAAAAGAGTATGGTGCAGCACAAAATGTCAAACCAACAAATATATTAAAAGAGTATGCCGTTTCTAAACGCGAAGCGATGTTTAGAGTTTTAGATATTGCTGTTGATAAAAAAGATTTAGGTTATCTAAAATCTGCCTAATCTTTTGTGTAAAAAATGTAAGCAATAGAAACACCTACATAAGATGTTTGAGTTGTTTCAACTAAGGGAGAATTTTTAAATACAGCATTCTCTATAGAGTAATGTGAGAAAAATGCTCCTCCCCACCAAGAATCTTTTTGATATGTCAAGCCAACTCTATTACGAAAACCACTAAAGCCACCTTTTGCATGATAAAGTTTTCTATTTTGTGTTACATACTCGTTACTTACGCCATAATAGTAACTATTATAGTCCTTATCTGCAATCATGATCCCACTTCGAAAGGTCCATTCAAATTCACTATAGTTAAGTGAAAGTTTTAGTTGAGGGTTTGAAATAACTCCTCTATAGACTAAGTTCGTAAAGTCTGTAGAGAGAACAGCTCTTAGAGGGAGTTCAAATTCTAAAATCATTGGTTCATTTTTATAAAGTTCATAGACTAGTTGGAAGCCTACTTCACCTGTTAGGTCTAAATCAGGCATACCGTCTCTCGCATTATCATTTTTACTATCGGCAGGAAGTGAACCACTGATGCTCAAGTCAAGCCTTAAACCGTTTATACCAAAGAGTTTACCACTTAAACCATCTTCATCAATACGAAAACACTCTCCTCTATATCTAATATGAGGAAAAGGGAGAGTGAGAGTTTGATAGTTTTTTGAACCAATGTAATTGGGATAGTAAAGAGTACCCATGCCAATACCTAGTTCTACTGTAGGCTCTTTAGCGTAAAGTGATAAAAATAGAAGAAATAAGATAAGTAGCTGTTTCATGCGCGAAAGTCTATAGTAGCTTTCTTACATTTTGGTTTCTAAACTAGGTAAGGTTGTCCTAGTTTGTAAGAGTATGCACTAAGCATAGCATGTTCAAAGTCATTGTTAGTTGAGTACTGATAGCCAAATGTTTTAGACCACATCTGATGCTCTTCCATGCAGAGATAGAAAAAGACGCTTTGCTCTTTTGCAAGTTCACGTTGCCACGGTTTAAAACTCTCATATGCATGTTTAAACATTTCAATTTTTGTCTCATTTGGGTAAGAAGTTTTTCCACTTGCATCTTCGTGAGGAATCTGAGTGATTTTACTTCTAAATTCACGTTCACGGAGCTGTTTAATAACGGGTTTGATAAATGTAAGTGTTCCAAAGCTGACAAGTGCAACTTCTTGAGGTTTAAAATCTGTAATAAGTCTATCATAGACCTCTTTATACTCATCCAAATAACCTTCATACTCAACGATAGGATGAAAGTGAAAGCCAACTTTAATACCTTTGTCTGCCATTTTTCTTGCAGCATGTACACGTTTGTCTAAAGAGGCTGTTAAGTGCTCTTCATTAGTGATGATAGTAGGAGTGTTAAGACTCCAAGTCAGTAGTATATTTTTTGGTACGGCATTTTCTAAAAAATGAGAGATATTGTCTGACTTAGTTTTAAACTCTAAAATTACATTAGGATTTTCTCTTGCAAATTCAAAAAGAGCATCTAAGACACCTTCTCGATTTCCAAACATAAGTGAATCAGATGCCTGACCAGTTCCTATATGATATGTTTTATTTTTATCAAGCTTAAGATTAAGAAGTTTGTCTTTAAAACTACTATCGAAGGTGATAGTATTTTGGTTATAAAAACTTTGAATAGAGCAGTACGAACAGTCAAAACCACAAGACTCAACAGCATCCAGAGTAAGAAGATTACAGCATCGTGTTTTCTCACTAGCTACAGGACAGAGACCAAGACCAAAACCCTCTTTTTCGGCTACTTTAAAAGTGAACTTCTGTTCTTTTGGAATGTTTTTTAGAGTGAAGTTCTCATAAGAGTTAGGGCGGTTACGAATCTCTTCATAAGCTTTTCTAAGTCTTGTAAAAACAACTTTCTTTTGTGTGTGGTTTGGAAAAATTTCTGTGATTCTTTTCTCATCCCACATACCAAGATCCCGAGCTATATCAATGATCTGTTTTAGTTCCTGATGAGAGAACTTAAACTCAAAAGCTTTTTCTTTTATGAACTCTTGTTCATTTTGGGGAAGTTTGTTTAAAAAGGTATTTACCACTGCTTTATTATATTTATCTTCATATTCATTCATAAGTGGCATTCTATCAAAATAAATTTTGTACAGCTTTAATTATTTTTTTATTGCATATTGCCATATATTGATAATGAGAGATAGAAATAAGTTAAGATCTTGCATTATAAAGGAAATAGCAATGATATTAGGTAAATGCCCTTACTGCGATGATGGTCAAATAGAAGTAAGAGACAAAGAGGTAAGTGGGAAAAAAGTAAAGTTGTATGCCTGCTCAAACGCCAACTGGAAAACAGAGGATGGAGAGGTGTTTGAGTTAACTGAGACGGCAACATGTGACTTTAAAATATGGCAAAACTCATTAGCTAAGTATGGAAAGTGGCTTCAATATAAAGATATAAGAGCTTTACTGAATGATGAAGAGTTAGAAGTTGAACTGCTGAGTAAAAAGTATGGAAAGAAAGTCTACTATAAGAAGTTTGTTATACTCAACCCCGAATACGGGGTGAGTGTACTTTGGGATTAAGACTAAAAGTCCTGTGTTTTATCTGCGATGAATGTACCGTTACATCCTTCATCATCAACATACGTTCCTGAAGCTCTAATACCAGTGATAGAGCCACTCCATGTGACATAGTCCGTTCCATCAGTTTGAATGTTATTGTCATTAATCGTACCGTACCCTGTGTATTGCGCACCATCAACACTAACAACAACTTCTACAACGTCATTAGGGTAGACGCTAATGTGTAAGTCTGAAGACGCTGGGCCACAGTTTGAATTAGATTGATAAAAATAACCCTCATAGATACCAGTCAAATCAGCAGTCGCTTCTTGTATAACAGTTGCTGCGACCGTAGTAGTTAAGGTATTGTTGTAATTATCGCTAACGGATATTGAATAGTTATAGGTACCCGCTATGTCAGTTTTATCAAATATAACCAACACGTCTCTATTGTTTGTTGTCGCAAGAACAGTTAAGTCATTTCCATTATAGCTTGTTGTAGTAATTGTAAATGGAGGATAGAGCGAGTCTGGTATAACTAGACGTAAATCTTTACTTACGTTTTTGTCAACGCTAAAAGATGATGGGGTAATAGTTAGAGAGGACGCGATGGGATCAAAGTCATTCACTACCTTTATGGTAATGGAAGCGGATTTCACATTGTAATATTTATCCGTTACGGTTACGTTGTACATAAATGACCCTACTGTGGCTGATGAGAATTCGGCAAAATTACCGCTTCTTTGGCTAAGGTTTGCCGAGAGTACAAAAATAGCTGAAGAACTACCAGTATGCGACAATGAAAAAGGTGGATACATAGTTTGAGGAATATCAATGTGTAATGTGACTTCTTCGTATACTTTAACTGTTTGGGCGGCGGTAATTAACAGTTCATTTTGAATTATCTCGTCTTGCATATCAACATAAGTGGCTGTGAGAGAGTTCTGCGATACAAGCAGATTGTTTTGAGTCTTAACTATTGGTGATAGAGTGTCAGTAGAATCTGGAATAAGCATAAGTGAAATATTTTTGTCTGCTGGAACTATAATAATATCTTCATCAACATTCGTGCTTGGATTATATTGAAATTTATACTGTTGTGTGAGATCATCATACCATGAGAGTAGCATCCTACCCTCGTTAAGAGCTTCATTGGATACTGATTGTATAAGACCACCTATACCCCAGTCAATATCATTATCAATAAATTCATCAGCTTCAATGTCATCTATCACGGCTTGTGGATCGTTATTGTTGTTTTGAACTTTTTTTCGGATAAGAGATCTTTTGACTAATCCAGAAAAATTATTTGTCATATTGTTACTGATATTGTCAATATCATCAGTTGTAAGGTTCTTATCAAGAATTGCATTGATCTTTGAATAAGATTGATCTCTATCACCAATCATATTTTTCATACTATTTTTAAATTCCACTTTCTTAGTTTTACTTACAAAGAAATGTTTAGCGGTATCATATATGAGTGCTAAGTCACCTACGGTATTATCGAGTTTCTCAAGTACGGCTCCAACTGGACCTGCACTTGAGTAAATTACAGTTTTAGTAACAGCTGCTGCTGCCGTCGCACCTTTATTAATAACATCTACAGCTATTTTAAAAGTTAAGTCGTTTTTCCCACATCCATTGAGATTACAAAAATCCCCATAATCGCTTATATCAAGTAATAAATAATTATGAAGACTCATAGTGTTCTCAAGGTTGCCGTTATTGAGTTTTTCTAAAAATAGAGCACTATTGGCAGGAACTTCATAACTGTGTAGATTAGCCCAATCTTTCGCGCTGGAGTATATAGCGTTATTAAACGCTACTTTACATGTATTGATATCGTCTGCAGACGCGCATTGGTTGGCTTTAATCTTGAATATGATTTTTCCAATAAGGTCGCTTTGATTACTGTGAAAATGTTGGACCCCATTAACAGACACTTTCCCAATTAGTTCACCTAGCCCCAAGTCAAGACTTGGTGCTTTTTGTGAAGTGACAATACCAGACTGTATTGGAGAGTCTAGAGTCAGTTTACTTTCAAGTGAAGTGGCAATTTTTAAATAACCGCTATTAGCAGTGTCTAGATTATTTACTATTTGTATTAATGTTTCATATTGAGAATCATTAATGTCTCCAATATCAAATAATCTTTTTGTAGCATTGTCTGAAAGAAGAAGCACTAAATCGTTGTAAGCTTGTGTTTCAAGAGCAACACTCTCATCAAATAGAGCAATGTCATCACTGTTGCTGTTGTATGATACGGTTATAGGTGTAGTGGTTTGTGTTGAGTCTCCGCCACCTCCACCGCAAGAGTTGAAAAAGATAAGTAGAGGAATAAGAATGAAGTATTTAAGTAGAGTTTTCATAATAGCTCCTTTGAAACTATATACATACCAATAGTATAAATCCAATCACATTAATTTCTACTGAATATTTTTTGAAGAATTATTATTAATTTTCTAAAAAATATATTGTTAAGTTGAGGAAAAAGGTAAAGTTAATTGTAAATATAAAGGGAAGAATGTACCGCTTAATAAATATTTTAAAAATATTTGGGTATAATTCCCATCCGCTTTGCTGTTTTAACAAACAAAAAGAGTATTTCTATCTTTATATATACTATATAGATAAAAGTATTGGCAAGCTAAATTCTCACCGATAGGTGAAGCTTTAGTGTCTGAGCCAAAATCGAACCTAGTTCGAAGTTGGTGAGTAATGATAGCCCGCCTAAGAGCAGCAAAGACATAGATTAAAGGACTTTCAATGAAAGTACGTGCTTCAGTTAAGAAGATGTGTGATGACTGTAAAGTTGTAAAAAGAAAAGGCATTGTTAGAGTAATCTGCAAAGTTAAAAAACATAAACAGAGACAAGGATAACCATGGCTCGTATATCTGGTGTTGATTTACCTAAAAAGAAAAGAATAGAGTACGGTTTAACGTACGTTTATGGTATTGGTTTACATGCTTCTCGTCTTATTTTAGACGCGACAGGCATCGACTATAACAAAAGAGTTTTCGAATTAAACGAAGCTGATGTTGCTGCAATTACTGCGGAAATCCGTGCAAACCATATGGTTGAAGGTGATTTACGTAAAAAAGTAGCTATGGATATTAAGGCTCTTATGGATTTAGGTTCATACAGAGGTCTACGTCACCGTCGTGGTCTTCCATGTCGTGGTCAAAAAACAAAGACAAATGCGCGTACTCGTAAGGGTAAACGTAAGACTGTCGGCGCAGCGTAAGGAATTAGATTATGGCAAAAAGAAAAGCTGTTAGAAAAAAAGTAGTAAAAAAGAATATTGCACGTGGTATCTGCCACATTGCTGCATCATTCAACAATACACTTGTAACAATTACAGATGAAATGGGTAACATGATTGCTTGGAGTTCTGCTGGTTCTTTAGGATTTAAAGGTTCTAAAAAATCTACTCCATTTGCTGCACAAGCTGCTGTTGAAGCTGCTGTAGAAAAAGCACAAATACATGGTATTAAAGAACTTGGTATAAAAGTTCAAGGTCCTGGTTCAGGTCGTGAGACTGCAGTTAAGGCTGTTGGTGCAATCGAAGGAATCCGTGTTACATTTATGAAAGATGTTACACCATTACCACACAACGGTTGTCGCGCGCCTAAGCGTCGTAGAGTTTAAGGAGATTACTGATGGCAAGATATAGAGGTCCAGTAGAAAAAATCGAAAGAAGATTTGGTGTAAGTCTTAACCTTAAAGGTGAGCGTCGTTTAGCGGGTAAATCTGCATTAGAAAAAAGACCTTATGGTCCTGGTCAACATGGTCAGCGTCGTAAGAAAGTTTCTGAGTATGGTTTACAACTTAATGAAAAGCAAAAAGCGAAATTCATGTATGGTGTTTCTGAGAAACAATTCCGTGCTTTATTCGTTGAAGCTAAAAGAAGAGCGGGAAATACAGGTACAAACCTTATTACTCTTATCGAAAGCAGATTAGACAATGTTGTTTACAGAATGGGATTCGCATCTACTCGTAGATTCGCTCGTCAACTTGTAACTCACGGTCACATTCTTGTTGATGGTAAAAAACTTGATATTCCTTCTTACCGTGTGAAAGCTGGTCAGAAAATTGAGATCAAAGAAGCTAGTAAAACAAATGCACAAGTTGTTCGTGCAATTGAACTTACTAACCAAACTGGTCTTGCTCCATGGGTTGATATCGATGCTGAAAAAGTATTTGGTATTTTTACTCGTTTACCAGAGCGTGATGAAGTTGTTATTCCAGTTGAAGAACGTTTAATCGTTGAGCTTTACTCTAAATAGTAATTAATAAAAAGGGCGTAATATATGAAAAAAATTAAAACTACTCCAC
>JAYEJR010000114.1:0-30661 GCA_034660715.1 Campylobacterota bacterium
TTAGTTTAGCACCAAGACCTGGGTTACGTGCAGTACCAGCGATAGTAGCAGCAGCAGTATGACCCATACCGATAGCTCCACCAAGAGCAGCAAGACCAAGACCAAGACCAGCAGCGATCATTGAGTAAGCTTTTAGAGTTTCGTTAGCAACGTTACCCTCATTTGCGAATGCAGCAGCAGAAAATGCTACTAAAAGAAAAAGAATTTTTTTCATAAAATTGTCCTTAAAATTATTACAAAATCGTTCGGATAGCGTAACCTCATAACAAAATGAAGCAACCCACACATAAATGCTAGGATTTCCCTACTAAAAATTGATAAGCGAATTATATAGACTCTCTGCTAAAATAGAGATTAAAACAAGCCATATTTTTACAACTGTCTATGTTTCGCAGCTTCTTCTGTATTTCTTCTCCATCTCAACGACTAAATATATAATCAGACTCATAGAGAGTATTAGACTCCACTCGTAAAGACCTAAAGGAGCACTTTTAAATATTTTGTTCATAAACGCGGTGTAGGTAAAAAATACTTGCAGGAGTATCATACCTGCTACACCATAGACTAAGTACTTGTTTGTGGAGAGTCCTATCTCAAACATTGAGTAACGAATAGAGCGACAGTTAAAGAGATAAAAGAGCTCTCCAAATACAAACATATTTACAGCAGCTGTTCTTGCTACACTCTCACTGAATCCAAGCTCCATAAGGTGCGAAAATATTCCAAATGCACCAATAAGGAGTAAAACACCAACGAGTATGACTCTAAATAGTAGAGCCCTTGTAAGGATAGGTGTACTCTTCTTTCTAGGTGGATAACTCATAAGGTTCTTCTCTTTAGGCTCAAACGCGAGCATGAGACCAAGTAGAACCGCCGTTGTCATATTTATCCAGAGTATCTGTACTGGTAAAATTGGTAGAGCAGTTCCTGCAAAGACTGCAAACATTATTACAAGTCCTTCTCCAATGTTTGTTGGAAGAGTCCAAGTGATAAATTTTACAATGTTGTCAAAAACTCCTCTTCCCTCTTCAACGGCCTCTTTTATCGTTGCAAAGTTATCATCGAGAAGTATCATGTCCGCCGACTCTTTTGCAACTTCCGTTCCCGTTATTCCCATAGCCGTACCGATATTGGCTTGCTTGAGCGCGGGCGCGTCGTTTACACCATCACCTGTCATCGCAACTATGCTTGAATGCGATTGGAGTGCCTTTACGAGGCGTAACTTTTGCTCGGGAGCCACTCTTGCGTAAACATTTACCTCGGGCACAAGCTTTGCTAGCGAGTCGTCGTCCAACTTTTCCAACTCCCGACCATTTAGACTTTTTATCTTAGACTCCGTTTTAATCCCTATCTGTTTTGCTATTGTAAGTGCCGTAATCGCATAATCGCCGGTAATCATTTTTACATCTATGCCAGCTTTGTAACAACTCCTTATTGACTCTATGACTTCGGGACGAGGTGGATCAATCATGGCTTGAAGTCCTAAAAAAAGCAATCCGTTGTCTAAATGGGCATGTTCAATCTTCTCAAGACTTTCATCTGTGTCTAAACGCGCAAATGCGAGCACTCGCATGCCATCGGACGCCATTTTGTCCGCAGCGGCAAGTATCTCGTTTTTGTCTATCTCTTGGATAGAACCCTCTTCGCCTAAAATGCGACTACATCTTTGGAGTATTTTTTCTACGGAACCTTTTATATATGTAGCGAATATCTTTTCATACACCTTATGATAATGAGACGCCATATATTGGTGTTGCGATTCAAAATAGAGAGTGTCTATATGGATTAAACCTTCGTTTAAATCATCTTTGTGAATGCCCACTTTTGACGCGGAAACGATTAATGCACCCTCTGTCGGATCTCCATTGATTTTATAACGTTCTCCATCTTTAACAAGTATTGAGGTATTGCACATTACCCCTGCTATAAGCAGCTCTTTTAAATCATCTTGAGTGCTTATCGACACCTCTTCTTCATTTGGATTTGTAATCTCTCCCTTTGGTTCGTATCCTATCCCCGAGACGGTATAAAACTTGTCATTTAAATAGATCTGTTTAACGGTCATTTCATTTTGGGTCAACGTCCCCGTTTTATCCGAACATATAATGCTAGTGCTACCAAGAGTCTCTACCGCGGGAAGCTTTCTTACAATCGCTTTTTTTTCAGCCATTTTAGACACGCCTATTGCCAAGATGATAGTCATAGCCGCTGGCAACCCCTCTGGTATCGCTCCTACGGCTAGGGCGACTGACGCCATAAACATCTCTACAATGGAACCTCCCCTTAAGAGACCAACCAAAAACGTTAGAGTCGACATTCCTAAGATGATGTATAAAAGAATATGAGAAAATTTATCTATTTTTATCGTTAATGGTGTTTGCAGGATATCCGCATTAGCGATCATCTCATTAATATGACCGATTTGAGTGGTGTCGCCTACGCTTACCACGATGCCAACGCAGTGTCCATAAGTAACAAGCGAGGAGGAGTAAAGCATGTTTTTTCTATCGGATAAAGAGGTCTCTTCATCTAATAGCTCGTCATTTTTTTCTATAGAGAGAGATTCTCCTGTCAAGGATGATTCATCAACTTGTAACTCTTTAAGACTTAGTATGCGGATATCAGCGGGTACTTTGTCGCCTGAGTTTAGTATAACTATGTCGCCTACGACTATCTCTTTGGAATCTAGTAAAAGTTTTTCGCCATCCCTTATAACCATACTGTTAACGACGCTCATATTTGCTAAGGCATCTATGGCTTTTATCGCTTTTAACTCTTGAGTATAGCCAATCACGGCGTTTATAAATAAAACGCCAAATATGACAAATGAATCGGTCCATTCGTCCAAGAAAGCCGTGATGAAAGACGCAATGAGTAAAATGTATACGAGTGGTTGATGAAATTGAAGCAAGAAAAGCAGAACTCGAGATTGTGTTCTTTTCTTTTGTAGAGTGTTTTTGCCATACTTAGAGCGTCTATCTTCAACTCTATCTACCGTGACACCTTGTTCGGGATCAATATCTAGTTTATCTAGAAGTCTATTTAACTCTATCGAGTGCCACGAGGTTCCCATTTAGTAAACCCTTTTATAAAAGATTTACTATTTTAACCAAAATAATTTTCACATACCTTTAGTTTAAAAAGACTAAGCTCTTCCTAGAGAGATTTTATTTCCTTTAAATTCTAAAATTTCAACTGTAACTTTATCACCTTCAGAAAATACGTCAGATACTTTGTCAACTCTTTTATCAGAAATTTTAGAGATATGAAGGAGTCCATCAGTTCCATCAGGAAGCTCAACGAATGCACCAAAGTCAACTATACGTTTTACAGTACCTTCATGCTTATCACCTACCTCATACTTTATCTTAGCTACTTTGGGTGTATTTACTATTCCTTCAATATGTAGACGAGCATCAGCTACACCACTTTTATTTTTACCAGTGATTTTCACTTTTCCATCTTTTTTATCAATATCAATCGCTACTTCAAACTTCTCAATCATCTCACGAATAGTTTTACCAGCTTGACCAATGACCTCACCAATAAAACTTGGGTCTATATGGAAAAAATCAACACTTGGTAAAACACCATCGTTGAATTCTATCTCTTTTTCTGCTTCAAGCATAATGTCAATAATATGACTTCTACCCTCTTTTGCTTGGTAGAGTGCTTCTTTAAGAATATCTAGAGAGATACCTCCAAGCTTTATGTCCATCTGCATTGCAGTGATTCCATCTTTTGAACCTGTTACTTTAAAGTCCATATCACCGTCATGATCTTCAAGACCCATGATATCTGAAAGAATTGCATACTTACCACCTTCGCTCACCATCCCCATTGCAATACCAGCGATAGTATCACTTGTCTCAATATCAGCAGCCTTAAGAGCCATGTATCCACCACAAACAGTAGCCATTGAAGAAGAACCATTAGATTCTAAGATTTCAGATACTAAACGCACTGTTTGACCATCTAAGTCTAAAGATGATTCTAATGCACGCTTAGCTAAATTACCATGACCTAGCTCACGGCGTTTAGTTCCCATAACCGGAGATGCTTCCCCTACAGAAAATCCAGGAAAGTTATAGTGAACCATAAAGTTTTCATTTTGAGTGCTTGTTTCTGTTAAAGACTCAAACATCTGAGCATCTTTAGGCCCACCCATAGTAAGTACAACAAGCGCCTGTGTCTGACCACGAGTAAAGAGACATGAAGAGTGTGCATTTGGGAGTACATTAGTATCTATACTAATTGGTCTTACTTCTGTTAATGCACGGCCATCAGCACGAACATTTTCATTTAAAATCTGAGCACGCACTTGCTCTTTTTTAACTTTCTCTATTGCATCTTTAAGTTCAACTTCCAACTCAACAGTTGCCCACTCTTCTTTTACTTTTAAAATAGATTTTCTAAGTTGTCTTAGAGCAGTTGAACGCTCAGACTTTGCCATTTGGCTCATCGCATCAGCTATATCTGACATGTGATTATCTCTCACATAAGTCATCATCTCTTCATTTGAAACATGTGCTTTTAAATCTAGTGCTACGATTGCTTTTTGAAGTGGTGTAAACGCAGCTTCATATTTTGTATTTGCTGCAAAAAGTTCTGCTTGAGTTTTTTCAAAAACTTCTATAAGTTCATCTTCACCCATAGCGTTTGAGACATGAGAACTTATAACTGCACCAGTCATTGTAGGATCAAGCATCGGGTCTACAACCATATCACTAACTTCAACTTTCTCGCCACCAAATGAACGCATCTCAATCATAAGAAGATCATCTTTTGTACCTGATAAATAGAGGTCTAAAGTAGAGCTTTTCAGCTGCGAGAGAGTTGGATTAAGAACTAACTCACCATCAACTTTTGCAGCACGAACAGCTGATACAGAGATGTTAATATCAATGTCAGAAGTAAATAGTGCAGCAGATGCAGCGTTAAGAGCTAAAACTTGTAAATCTGACTCACTATCTGCTGAGAAAGTCATAATAGTTATCTGAGTTGGATGTCCAAAACCTTTTGGAAAAAGTGGACGCAGACTTCTATCTACAATTCTAGATGTCAAAGTCTCAAAATCACTTGGTTTTGTTTCGCGTTTAAAAAATCCACCAGGAATCTTACCAGCTGCATATGTTTTCTCAATATACTGAACTGTTAGAGGAAGAAAATCATCTTTTACGATTTCTGTTTCATCTATAACAACTGTTGCTAGGATAACTGTATCTCCAGACTTTATCCATGCCGAACCATTTGCTTGTTTTGCAACATCCCCAAAAGAGTACGACTCTTCTCTATTTTCTAACTCTAAACTTACATCATATTTCATCTATTTTCCTCTAATATTTTTTCTATTTTTTCATCATCTATTTTTTCTAAGTTTTCATAGTATAACTCTGTTTCAACAAAATCGTCTATGTTGTGAAGAAAAAATATATCATCAACAAACGGTTCCAACTGTTCTAAAACATCACTTGGTAAGATAGGGACTGCTATATATACTGCCTTTGGTTTCTGAGCAAGTATTGTTTTGAGTGCAGTCATAAACTTACTACCTGTTTCACTTCCCTCATCTACTAAAAGAACCACTTTTTTTTCCATTGATGGAAAAGGCAATCCCTTTCTATGTTGATAGATACGGCTTAAAATCTTCTCTTCATGTTTTCTATGTGCTTCACCATAGATATAGTCATACTCTATCTCAAAAGATGACACGAGCTCTTCACTTATAACAATCTCTTCTGTTTCAGATACACGAGCCACTTCGCATTCACTGTTGTTTGGTGCCATTATAGCTTCTAAGAAGAGAATCTCTAAACTATTCTTCTGTTTTTTCTTTATATAAGCACCTAACTCTAAACCACCGTGTGAAACTGCCACTATATTCCATAGCTCGTCTTTAAACCTATTCATAGGAATAACATCTAAAAGTTTCCTTGCTGCATCTTCTCTATCTACTAGTATATTTTTATATTTTTGCACAAAAACATTCCTTAGTTGTTGTTTGGTAACTGATATGTTATCAATGATGTACCATCAGACTGCATCAGAGGTTTAAGTACTATTGTAAAATACACATATCTTTCATATACAGAGGACTCACCAGCAGTTGTCAATATTGGTCTATTATTTTCACTATATTTTATACCAAAATCCCAACATCTTTTTTTATACATAAAACCAACTTCCATACTTTTAATCTCTTGTGATATTGAGTCATAATTGTATAAGGCAGAGTAAGAATAATGTTTACTGTAAGTATAGCTAAGTGTTGATGTTAAGTAACTTGTATGTCGTGGTAGATCATCAGTAGCATCTAAAAAACTATCTTTGTATAGATGTGATAAGCCTAAATAGACACCGTACTTGTTTACTGAGATTTGGTTAAATACTTTAGAAAAAAGAGATTTATCATAATTATAAAACATATTGTTATAAAAGCTTAAATAATCTGTTATCTTATAATCTAGCTCATTTTCCAACTCACCATACTCACTTGTTACATCTGAATGAGAAATTTTTTGTGTTAAACGATGATACAATATCTCTTTAGCTTCATTATCATAAAGATACTCTGTAAAACCTATTTCTGTTTCATCTTGAATACTTGATATATTATAAAAGTCACATTGAGGTTCATTGATATTTTCTTCATTTGCACAATAAGCGATATTATCCTCATAATACCCTTTTCTAGATTCTGAACCGACTTTGTTATAAGATACACCTAAGCTAACAACATGTGAATAGTTTTCATATGCTCTTGTTAAATCAGTTGAAGCGGAAAGAGTATGGTAATTTCTCAAAAGATAACCATTATTATACTCTGTATTAAGTGTCGTATTTTGTTCACTTCCTCCAAAGTTAGAATGTTGCATAGAAAGATTAGCTTTATATGCAACATTTAAGTATTCGTCAAAGAGCGATGTTCTCATAACTACAGGTAAGTTCACATCTGTTTGCACAGCTGTTGTACTTTTTGATCTTGTTATATTGTTTGATTGTATATTTAAAGAGTATAAAAGATGATCTTCAAATAGTGTATTTAAGTAGTAATGATACTGAAGTGTAGGCAGTTTTTGCAGTGTTTCATCATTACTAACTAAAGTTAAGTCTTGATAGTATTTCAGATAAGTACCTAGATAATGATTAGCTGTATTATAAAATAGATTTACTCTTGAAAGTACTTGTGTCGCCGTTGAATTGTTATGTGTATCATTAGATGAGAGATTTATATAATCAACATCATTCATATTGTTGATATCAATATAGAGTCCTGACTGACCCTCAAAATTTGTTCCAAGCCACTGATTTAAAACATCTCTATTTTCATAGTTAATTGTGTAACCATAATGGGAGTCATTCTGCAAGTCATTATCTTCAAAATATTCACCAAACTCTTTGAAGTAACCAGCATTAATTTCACCCTTTGAACTTGGTGAGTCTAGAAATCTAAAAGTTTGATACACACCTTGACCACGTTGTGTTCTTATCTGTGGACGAAGTTCCAAGTCCCACCAGTTTTGTTCAGCAATATAAATCGGTTGCTCATAAAACACCCCTTCATTAGCAGAATATCCAGCTGATGGCATCAAGAATCCACTTTTTCGACTTGTATCTAAAGAGTATCCAAAATAGGGTGTATACAGAACTGGTATATCCTCTATATAAAGTCTCGCATTATATAAATTCATCCACTTAGTACCTGTGTCATAATCTGATGATGAAAACTCCATTTTCCACATTGGGTCTACTGGATCACAACCACTCAGTACTCCTGTTTCTACATTGAGCTTTTTGTCTTCAATTTTTCCTTCATCAGCACTTAACCAAACTTGAGACTCTTTATCAGACATAAAAAATGGTTTAAATAGACGCTCTTTTTTTGCAATGTTTAATTTTGCATAATTACCTAAAACTTTATATGAACTGCCATTATTTAAACGGATATTTTCATACAGCACTAAGTCACCACTTTCTCTATTGTAGTGAGCTTTTTGAGCTGTAAGGAAATACTCTTTATACATAACAGTAACACCACCTGATGCTTCTACATTGTTACCGACTGAGTCTAAAGAAGAAGCATATATCTCTACTTTATCACTCCCGTAAAGTATTATTGAAAAAAGTATCAAAAAAAGAAGTGTTCTAAGCATCTACAACCAAAGTTTTTGCTGTCATGTCATGCCATGCTTGTCGAGATGGGTTCAGCATTCCCCACAAAAAGCCTAAATAGAAAATCATTTCGCTTATTACTCTAAAGATTGCACGATTTAATGCTACTAAAACATTAGGATTGTCAAAAGTTTTAATCTCTATAACTCTTATTTTCATAGCTATCTTTCCTAGACTTGCACCATACTGCATTACAAAAAAAGCTTGGTATACTATTTTCATAAACATATATTCTAAAACAAAAGCATTTGTAAGATTTATGATTTCTTCTGTAGTTTGAGCATTAACAAAAGAATCCCAAAGTGCAAAGATAAGAAGCATTGAGAGCAACATCTCATCTATAAAAAATGCTACCGCTCTTTTTTTTGTACTCGAGAGAATTAAGTTTTCCCTATGCAGTCTACTTTCTATCTCTTCATTCAAGTTTCTAAATCCTATAGAGCTTGGTAGGCTATATCAGTACGAATTTTCTTTCCTACAAAATGAACCTGACCACATCTTAAGTAGGCTCTATCTCTTGCTTGTTTTATAGTATCACCAAGACCAACACAAACTAAAACTCTACCACCATCTGCATATAGAACACCATCTTCTTTACTTACACCGGCAAATGATATATGAGTGTTTTTTGCTATCTCTTCATGATGTACTTCATCAACTATAATCTCTGCAGGAGTTGAGCTTTTGTATGGGTAATTTTCACTAGCCATCACGACACCAACTGCATACTGCTTTGAAAACTCTACTTTTATGTCTGATAAACGATTTGTTGCAGCTTTAAAAAACATATCAGAAACACTAGATGTCATTAGTGGCATTAGGATCTCACACTCAGGATCTCCAAAACGCACATTAAACTCTAATGTAATTGGCTCACCATTTACTACCATTATACCGATAAAGAGAACACCTTCAAAAGGAGCACCCTCTTCCTTCATACCATCCAAAGTAGGACGAATAACTCTATCTCGAACTTTCTGATACAGCTCTTCATCTACAAGAGGTGTTGGAGCATAAGCACCCATTCCTCCTGTGTTTGGTCCTTCATCATTATCTAAAAGGCGTTTATGATCTTGTGCTGCTTGAAGTAAGATATAGTCCTCACCATCACATACTGCGAACATAGAGAGCTCATAACCATCTAAGAACTCTTCAACTATCACTTTTTTACCTGCATCACCAAAACTAGCACCACTTAACATTTCGCCAATTGCTTTTTTCGCTTCATCATGAGACTGAGCGATAATAACACCTTTACCGCCACATAAGCCATCTGCTTTTACAACTATAGGAGCGGTTAATGTCTCTGTAAACTTATAAAGGTCTTCTATTGAGTCACTTTCTATATAACGAGCTGTAGGAATATTGTATTTTGCTAAAAAGTTTTTCATATATACTTTTGAACCTTCAAGTTGAGCAGCCTCTTTACTTGGACCAAATATTGTTAAGCCTTTAGCCTTAAAAATATCTACAACACCATCCACTAAAGGTGCTTCTGGTCCAACTATTGTTAGTTCAATGTCATTATCAATTGCAAACTTAGCTAATTCATCATAATCTTTAATATTTAGGTTAGTTCCTAATGTATCCGTAGCACCATTTCCAGGTTGGAAAAAAAGTTCATGGTTTTCTTCTTCATTTGTTATTGCTCTAGCAATAGAGTACTCACGACCACCACTACCTAAAATTAAAATTTTCATTATTGTCTCCATAAAAGTTTAAAATACTTAAATAAAAAAAAGTTTTTTTCTTGATTAAATACTCGTAATAGGTAACCCAAACAGCCGTCTCGTAATTGGCTTGGTTCTAAAAGCCTAATTTGGGTGAAGAGAGGGCAATCTAACGGCGACAACTTCTCGGCAGATTTAACATACCTCAAGTGAAATCATCATCACACAAAAGCCCTACTAGTTCACGATTTGAAAATGTAGAACCCTCATTTGTACGATTATTCGAACCGTTCAGATTATCTAATCTTTATTATACAAAAATCTTACTTGATTTAATTTTATATTTTTTCTATTATAATGCTGATTCTAAAACTTTATCAAGGTAATACTCATGTCATACATTCCACTAATAGCAAAAATCGATTCTCTCCCTCCACTTCCAGAATCAGTTGTACAAATAGAGTCACTTTATGCTAATGGAGATCCTGACATAGATGATATAGTTGAAATTATAAAAAATGATCCTGCACTTACTGCAGATATTCTTGCTAAAGTAAATGCTCCCTACTATGGGTTTTCAAAAAGTATTATCTCAATTTTACAAGCTATTACACTTTTTGGCTCCACTCAAATAAGATCCATAGTGCTCTCTTCAAGTTTAAATAGGTGTTTTGATATTGATCTATCTGCCTATGGTATCTCTACAAATGAATTTGCAAAAATCAGTACTATGCAAAGTGAACTGATTTTTCAATGGTATATGAGAGTAAACATCGATATAGCTCGCAACTTAACACCTATTGCTTTTATAATGGAGACTTCCAAGATTCTTATTTCAAAGGATATCATTGAGACAGGTCAGAAAAAGAACTTCTATAATGATCTTCAAGAGTTTCAAGATACCTCATTTGTTGAAAATAAATATACAATGATGACATCCGCACAGATAAATACACTAGTATTTGAGCATTTAAACCTAAATGATACATTTATTGAAGCTATGAAGTACTTAGACAATGAAAGAGAGGCACCTGAATATATCTCATCTATGGTAGTTGCATTAAGAGCAGTTAGAGCAGCTGTTAACACAAAGAGTCAGTTCACAGATGACTCGCTGAATGATGCATTTGCAATACTTGATGAAAACTCATTAGATATTGAAGTATTTAAAAAGTCTGTTCAACTCATTAAAAACAAGTACTTAAAATAAGTTAATTATTCTGTTTTAAATATGTGTCAATATCCGATATAAGTACTTTGAACACACTATCATAATAAGCTATCAACTCTCGCCAATTACTTCGAGAGCCTTTTTCAAACTCATACTCCATACTAGCAGCACTTTCGCATAAGTTGTAGGCTCCTATATTTAATGCAACATCTTTAATGTCCATAGCCATTCTTCTAGCATCTTTAAAGGCACCTTGATCACACAATTCCTCTAAAGTAATCGCTGAATTGATGTACATACTTTTAAAGTCTTTTAAAATAGATTTGTAAAACTCTTTATCACCATTACATCTTGTAAGTCCGACAGATATAGATAACTCACTAAAGCCATCTTCATTTCCTCTCTCACTTTGATCTTTATTCATAAGTTTTTGATTAATTAAGTCTACTTTTTTTGAGCTCAACATATCATATATTTTTTTATAAAATATATCGATAACTATCGGTTTAGATATATGTCCTTGCATTCCAGAGTCCAATGCTTTTGATACAGCTTCATCAGTAACATCTCCAGTTAAGGAGAGTATAGGTAGATAGTTATACTGATCACTTTTTCGAATCTCTATAGTAGCTTCATAACCATTCATATTAGGCATATTGATGTCCATAAGTATAAGGTCGAAATGAGTATTTTTTCTAACCAAATCTAGTGCTTCATGACCATTGTCTACAAATGTAAGTTCTATTCCTGTATCATTTAATAGACCTAGAATCACCTTCTGGTTTACATCATTATCTTCAGCAACTAGTATTTTTTTACCTCTGAACTCTTTGAGTTTATCTTTGAGGTTAGTTTTTCTCGAACGTTTATCCAAGTTTTTGGCTACATAAAGTTCGACTATCATATTTAAAACACTCTGTTGTGTCGCAGGAATTTGCAAATATGCATCAATGTTTAAGCCTGCTATTAAATCCGAGTTAATTGTAGAATAAACTTCATTCAATACTACCAGTTTAGTCTTCATTGTTCTTTGCATATTTTCTATTATACTTATTGCTTTTCTCGTTAAATTGTATTGATTAATAACCATAATATCAAACTTTCTATCATCCTCTATGATAGACTCTTCAAATGAAGGGATTGAATTTGTTTTATAATTAAAGTAAGTTAACGACTTCATAAGTGACATAACATTTTTATCAGATGAGTCAACGATAAGTATGTTTTTGTTTAGCATAGATGATGAAGGGAGTCTGTAATGGCGTTTATTTTCAGGATCTTTTACATTTAAGTTCACACTAAATGTAAATGTAGTTCCTTTGTCTTTTTCGCTACTAACTTTAATCGTTCCACCCATCATCTCAACTAACTCTTTAGATATTGACAGACCCAGTCCAGTACCTCCAAATTCTCTACTTGTAGAATCAGTTGCTTGATAGTAGGAGTTAAAGACTTCATTTACTTGTTCAGGAGTCATACCTATTCCTGTGTCAATAACATCAAACTCTAGTTTAATTGTATCAAGTACAGTAGAGACCTTTCTTACACATAAAGATATTTCTCCGTTACTAGTAAACTTTACAGAGTTACCTATAAGGTTGATAAGAATTTGTCCTAAACGCAGCGAGTCACCAATTACTTTAGATGGTATATCTTCCGCTACATCCATATAAAACTGTGTAGAGTTTCGCTTAGCATTGACAGCGTTTACACTAAATACATACTCTAAAATATCATTTATATTAAACTCAGTTTTTTCAAGTTTCAGTTCACCAGCTTTAATCTTTGATACATCTAAGATATCATTAATCAAATTTAAAAGATGCTCTGATGAACTTTCGATCTTTAATATATAGTCTTTTTGCATCTTAGTTAGTTCACTCTCTAAAATAAGATGTGTTAATCCCATAATAGCTGTCATAGGTGTTCTTAGCTCATGACTAACATGAGATAAAATTTTATCTTTTGTTGTTACATCACCACTAATCTGGTCTAGTTTCTCTCTACTTATTATCTCTTGATTTGTAAAGTCATCATTCTTTCTTCTAATAATGACAATATATCGAACTAAGGCAATTAAAACCACAAATAAAATCAAAGATAAAACTTGAAAGAATATAGAGTAATTAGATTCTTGAGAATTATTTTGTAAATCATTAATTACAGTATCTTCATGTTCAATAGCTGCTTTATCTTCTTGAAGTTCTTTAAAATCTATTGGTTTGACTTCAATTACTTCACTAATAACAGGTTCTATTTTCTCTATTCTAGGTATTGTTTTCTGAGCTTTTATCTCTTCTGTCACTTCCGTATCATCAATGGATAGTGTTGCTTGTTTAATAGGTAGTTTTTTTAATTTAGTCACATAAATACTTGGGTATTCTAAACGTAAGATATTTAAGACTTTTTGGAGAGTTGGTCTATCCGTAAAAGGCTCAACTAGAGTTATGTAGTACTTTCCAGATTTTCTATACTTAAATACAAAATCATGATTCTCTTGAAGTTCGACTATTTCAAGGCTTTCTGATACAAATAAATTTACTTTATCTAGAGATGCCTCTGCTAGTTTTTCATTCGGAAATGAGCCTATTCGAATACTTCTTATATAGTCTGCATTTAAAACTGTCGTACTTATTAACAACAATAAAATCCATCTTATATGTCTCATTAATATCCTTGGTATATCTTATTTTCACTGAATTATATCAGAATTCTTCTACACTCTCACTATAAAAAACAAGATGTATTCCTTCAAATTATTCATACTAATACTAAACAATCTTCAATTGTTCGTCCCTTTGCAATCTCATAATTTACATTTGTAGGTAAAGCTTTTGCTGTTGTTTTTCCAATAACAATCACCTTGTGCGATTCTTTTATTTTAAATACCTTTAAAAAGCACTCTACACTTGAAGGTGATGTAAATATTAATGTATCTTTATCATTAATATTTATCTTATCAATTCCATCCTTACATGAACTTCTATAAAGGATTTTCTCTTCAATTTCATATCCTTTTATTCTACTCGTATCAGCAAAACTAGAAGCTATATTCTCACCTCTCAAATAAAGCCACTTTGTATCTAATGGATACTGATGAATCATTTGTGATAATGTATCCCCATAGCCAGAAGCTATATCAAGAATTTGCCCACCTATACTACTATAAGCCTGAGCACTTTTTTCCGATACGCAAAGAGCTTTTTTATCAAAAAAATCTTCGTTTTTGTAAAACTTGAGGGCTTGAGATATTTGTTTTGAAGTTATAATCAAGTAGTCATATTGTGAAAAATTTATCTCTGGTTGAAAAAACTTTATATCGAGGGAAAGTATACTAGTCACATTTGGGTAACTAGAAGTAGAAGTAGAAAAGAGATAGGTAGTCATAGAGAAGGAATCTCTACTCCCACTCTATTGTTGCTGGTGGCTTAGACGATATGTCATAAACAACTCTGTTAATTCCATCAACTTCATTAATGATTCTTCTTGAGATTCTCTCTAATAAATCATGTGGAAGATGGGCGAATGTTGCTGTCATTCCATCAACAGCTTCAACAACTCTTACACAAACAGTGTTATCGTAAGTACGGTTATCACCCATAACACCAACAGATTTTACATTTAAAAGTACTGCAAATGCTTGCCATGTTTTAGCATAGTATCCACTCGCTTTTAACTCATCTAGTAAAATCACATCAGCTTCACGAAGAATAGTTAAATCAGGAACATTAACGTCACCCATGATCCTAATTGCAAGACCTGGTCCAGGGAATGGATGACGGTTAATCATACCTTCTGGAAGTCCAAGTTCTAAGCCTATCTTACGTACTTCATCTTTAAATAGTTCACGAAGTGGCTCAATTAGTTCAAAGTCCATCCAGTCTGGTAATCCACCAACATTATGGTGTGACTTAATAACTTCTGATGGACCATTAACAGAAATAGACTCAATAACATCTGGATAGAGTGTACCTTGTGCTAGGAACTTGATACCATCATGTTTTTTAGCCTCTTTCTCAAACTCTTCAATAAAAGTGTGACCAATGATTTTACGTTTTTGTTCTGGGTCTGAGATACCTTCAAGTTTACCTAAAAAGTTATCAACTGCATCTACAGTGATAAGTGGCGTTTTAAGATTGATTTTGAAAACTTCTTCAACTTGTTCTCTCTCACCTTTTCTTAAAAGGCCATTGTCTACAAAGACAGGAATTAGCTGATCACCGATAGCCTCATAAAGCATAGCAGCAACAACAGAGCTATCAACTCCACCGCTTAAGCCACAAAGAACTTTACCTGTTCCTACTTTTTCACGAATCATTTTGATTTGCTCTTTTAAGAAGTGCTCCATTTTCCACTTCTCAGTAACACCACAGATGTTCTTTGCAAAGTTACGAAGCATAAGGTAACCCTCTTCAGAGTGTTGAACTTCTGGGTGAAACTGCATTGCATATACACGTTTTTCTTCGTTTGCTATTGCTGCATATGGAGAGTTAGCTGAAGTAGCTATAGGTGCAAAACCTTCAGGTAGTTCATCTACTTTATCTGAGTGAGACATCCAAACAATTCTATCATCATCACAATCAGCTAGTAATGGAGATTCAGTTTCAAGTTTGAGTTCAGCTTTCCCATACTCATGATGAGAAGAACGGATAACACTTCCACCAAAATCAACTGCAATTCTTTGCATACCATAACAGATACCAAGTACAGGTATCCCCATAGTATAAACACCCTGGTCAACTTCATAAGCATCTTCATTATAAACTGAAGATGGTCCACCACTAAGAATAATACCTTTAGGATTTTTAGATTGAATGTCTTCTACTGATGTGTGATAAGGTAAAATCTCACAGTAAATTTTGTCTTCGCGAAGACGACGAGCGATAAGTTGAGTATATTGAGAACCAAAATCGAGTACTATGATGCTAACATTTGTCATTGAAATGCCTTTAAAAATGGAATAAGAATTTATTAGTGTAAGAATACCAAAATGAAGATTAATATTTGATTTATATAAAAGAGTGTGTGAAGCTGTGTTTAATACACAGCTTCTTTAATTAGGCTAGTAAATACCTAGTATTTGAAATTGAATATACCATATTGCGATTGAAGCAACATATCCAATAAGAATAGTCCAAGAGTGTTTCATGTGAGCACCAAATGTATAGATACCATGAAGTCTACCCATAACACCGACACCTGCTGCAGAACCGAATGAAATCAAACTACCACCGATACCAGCAGTTAGTGTAACCAGTAACCATTGGTCAAGTCCCATCTCCGGAGATGATTTTAAGATAGCACTCATCACTGGAACATTATCAACAATAGCTGAGAGAAAACCTACACCGATATTTGATACAGTTGGTCCAAAAGATTCATATAGATTATGAATGTAGTGCAAGAAACCTAAAAAGTGAAGTGCGCCAACAGCTGAGAGGATACCGAAGAAGAAAAGAAGTGTATCATTTTCAACCTTTTGCATATTTACATAAATGTCAAACCCCTTCTTACCACTTTTATTAAGTTGTACAGAGTAAAGTTTAAGGATAGCCATACCAAACATCATACCCCACATTGCTGGGAAATGAAAGAACTGGTGACCAAGAACAGCCATGGTAATTGTACCTACACCAAGATATGCTACACCAAACCCACCATCTGCAACAACAGGTTTCTCTTCAGTAGCCGCATCAAAAGGTGGTTTCCCTTCAGGAATAGACATCCCAAGTAAAGAGGCTGTAATAACCCAACCAACTATTGAAGCTGGGAAAAGATATAAGAAGTCTATAAACTGACCTTTACCTGCAGTCCATGCCATTAGTGTTGTAATATCACCAAATGGAGACCAAGCACCACCTGCATTTGCTGCAACAACAATGTTTATTGCACCAGGAACTAAAAAGCTAAGATTTTTCTTATCTATAGTGAACAGTACAGTTGAAAGGATAAGTGCAGTTGTTAAGTTATCCGCTACAGGAGAGATAAAGAATGCTAAAAGACCTGTTAACCAAAAAAGCTTTTTATACGAATAACCTTTCGAAACTAATTTGTACTTCATAAGATCAAATACACCACGTTCAATTAGTGTTTCAATAAATGTCATAGCAACAAGTAAGAAGAAGAATATTTCTGCAATTTCTAAAATTAGTATCTCTAATTCATCATGAAGAGCATCTGGATTCATACCATTTATTGCATGATAAATACCAATAAGCATAAACATTAATGTACCTGCAAAAAGTGCTGGTTTAGCCTTGTTTACCTCGTACTTGTCTTCTGTTGCAATAAAATAGTATGCTATTACAAAAACAGCTAAACTTAACCACCCTACCCATGTTGTTGCAAGGTTTACATCTGCAGCTGCATGTCCAGCTGCTTGAACCATGCCATCTGTGACTGAACTATGTTCCATTATTTCTCCTCTTGAATTGTATGAACACCAATAGACTTATCCCTAGAAAGTGCTCCTAGGACTACTTCTTTTGCTGTTAATAAACGAAATTTCAACAGTGTACCAATTTTTTCATTTAAAAGTGCATTGATTGAAGCCAAAGCATCACTTAATCCTCTTTTTGTACGAATAATAGATACATTTTCCCACATTATTCGTCTTAATTGATCTTTCTTTGCCTTATCTTCTTTTAAACTCATCACACGGGAGTTTACTTCAAATTCACATATCTGAGCTTTACTAGTGTCGTTGAGAATACTCTCTGCTGCAATTTTACCAAAGACGAGACCCTCAAGTAGAGAGTTTGATGCGAGTCTGTTCGCACCATGAACACGTGTCGAGGCAACTTCACCAATAGCATAAAGGTTTTTCACACTTGGTACTCTGGCATTTAGATCTGTTTTTATACCACCTATAGCATAATGAAAAGCTGGTGAAATTGGTACTCGTTGAGCAGGAACATTAAAGCCAAGTTCTCTCAGATTTGAGCATATATTAGGAAATCTGTGTTCAAAGTACTTTTCATCAAAGTTTTCAAGTACCAAATAGACATTCATTCCTGTTTTCATTTTGTGTTGATATATTGACTTACTCACAATGTCACGTGAGGCTAACTCTCCTCGCTCATCATAATCAAAAAGAAACCTCTTGCCGCTCTCATCTTCAATAGTGGCTCCTTCACCTCGCAAAGCTTCTGTTAAAAGCATTTTTTGTGCATTTGAACTGTTAACAAAAACTGTCGGATGAAACTGTAACATTTCCATTCTTTCTAATTCTATACCTTTTTCGACACAAATACCTTGGACATCACCACTGATACAAGGTGCATTAGTATGAAACTCATATAAAGAACCTAACCCTCCACTCGCGATAATGACATCTTTTGCATAAATATTTCGAGACTCTCTATGGTCTAATACAGTTACACCATAACAAACACCATCTTTTATAAGTAAGTCGACAACTCTGGCGTCTCCGAGCATTGCATGTGGGTTATTAGAGAGTAAATGATAATGTATATATCTACCAGTTGCATCGCCTCCAGCATGTAAAATTCTCTCACATGAGTGAGCTGCTTCTTTTGTATAAAGTAGTTCACCATTTTCATCTCTGTCAAATTCAAAACCACTATCAAGCAGATCATCTATCGTCTCGCGTGAAAACTTTGACAAAACAGAAACAGCCTCTTCATCACAAAGTCCATCTCCTGCACTTATAGTATCTTTTATATGGAAAGGGATATCTGCTTTATCACGAGCTAGTGCCACCCCACCTTGAGCATAAAAAGTATTACACTTAAAAGTTTCCCTTTTATTAATTATCAGTACTTTTTTCTCTTTTGGTAGTTTCATTGCAGCATAAAGTCCTGCAATTCCAGCACCTATTATAATTACATCATATCTAAACATTATTCACAACTCTCATTATTTTCATTTATAACGCTCTTACTCTCTTTTTTTATAATAAACTCAACATTTTCATCACTCTGTGGTGCGCTCTTTAAATAATATGGAGACTTCTTATAACCACACCCTCCCAAGCT
Organism: Campylobacterota bacterium; assembly: GCA_034660715.1. Lineage (GTDB taxonomy): Bacteria > Campylobacterota > Campylobacteria > Campylobacterales > Sulfurimonadaceae > Sulfurimonas. The sequence continues at coordinate 19,011 of JAYEJR010000114.1, forward strand.
TAACAGAAAGCTTGCTATAATTAACATATGAAAAATGCCAAAGAAATTATTAATCTTATTCAAAATAAACCTCAATTTTCTAAACTTACAAAATATAAGTGCATAGAACGAATTCAAAATATCTTTACACCAGCACTTCAAAGAATGATAAAATTTGCATATATAAAAAACTCTACACTTTTTTTTGTATTAAATCATCCTGGTGCTAAGCAAGAGTTTGATAATAATATACAAAGCATTAAAAGTGCTTTAAATTTCCACACTCCTGAAGAATGTGAGGATACACCTATACAAGATATAAAAGCTTTTGTGACACATACCCCAGCAGTAAAACATATCTTTGACACCAAAGAACCTGAGCTTTATACTGAGAGAGCTAAAGGGAATTTTACTATTGATATAAAAGATGAAAAACTCTCTACATTAGTAAAGAGTATCCGAGATATCATCCAAAAAGAGAATCATGATTCTTGAAAACACCATTAAACAGCTTCCATCTTCACCAGGAATCTACCAATATTTTGACAAGAATGGTATTCTGTTATATATAGGTAAAGCAAAAAACTTAAAAAACCGTGTGAAAAGTTACTGGCAATTCACTCCAGAACTTCGAGCAAATAGTAACCTAAGTGTAAGAATCACTAAAATGATTGAGCAGACTGTTTCTATGAACTATATAGTTGTTAGTAGTGAACATGATGCACTAATACTTGAGAACTCACTGATTAAACAACTAAGCCCTAAATACAATATTCTTTTACGAGATGACAAAACATATCCTTACATATATATAGACACTTCTTTAAAATATCCGCGATTTGACATCACAAGAAAAATCTTAAAAAGCAAAGACATTGTCTACTACGGCCCCTATTCAATAGGTGCTAGGGACATACTGGACTCACTTTACGAGATATGCAAACTTGTGCAAAAAAAGAGCTGTTTAAAACAAGGAAAACTCTGCCTTTATCATCAAATAGACAAATGTTTAGGTCCCTGTGAACTTCCAGTAACAAAAGAAAGATACACTCACGAAATCGATTTGGCAACTAAACTTATAAAAAATAAAAAACTATTAGTCAGTTCCCTTGAGGAAAAAATGAATTTTTATGCCCAAGAGATGCGTTTTGAAGAAGCAGCCGAGCTAAGAGATAGAATAGAAAGGATAGGCCGTTCTGAGATTAAAAGTGAAATTGATTTTGCAACAGATGAGAACTATGATATTTTTGTTGTTAAAAACTCTCTTTCACGTGCAGTTGTTGTAAGAATATTTATGCGAAATGGAAAAATTATATCATCTTCACATGACTATATAAACTTAAATAATGGCTATGATGAAGACGAACTCTATCTAAGAGCTTTACTCGATTATTATAAAGAGGAAAAACCTCCTATTATCGCTCCTATCTTAATAGGTAAGAGTATCTCTTCTATTGAGCTAATAAAAGCTCACCTTACTAAAGTATTTGAAAAGAAAGCAAATATTAGTCAGCCAATGAGAGGTAAACGTAAACACTTAATAGAGCTTGCTTTACTAAATGCTCAAGAACTCCTAAAAAAAGACAAAAGTGTAAATCATACATTGCTTCCAAGAGAGGTGCAAGAACTTTGTCAATTAGAAAAACTTCCCTCTCGTGTTGAAGTCTTTGACAATTCCCACATATCAGGTCAAGCAACTGTCGGTGCAATGATAGTCTACGAAGATGGTAAATTTGATAAAAAATCCTATAGAACATACCATTTAGATGCAAAAGATGAGTATTCCCAAATGAGAGAAACACTCTCAAGAAGAGTTGAAAGTTTCTCTAAGAATTCTCCTCCGGACCTATGGCTACTTGATGGAGGGGCAACACTTTTAAAACTTGCATTAGAGATTTTAAGCTCAAACGCCATCAACTTAGAAGTTATAGCTATCTCAAAAGAAAAGATAGATGCTAAAACACATCGTGCCAAAGGTAAAGCCAATGACATTATCTATACAAAAGATAATGTATTCAGACTCTCAAACAGTGATAAACGATTGCAATGGGCTCAGAACTTAAGAGATGAGGCACACAGAAGTGCTATCACATTTCATAAAAAAACAAAACTAAAACTCGACCAAGAGAGTAAGCTTTTAGCTCTTCATGGTATATCAAATGCAAAAATCAAAAAGCTGCTCAATCACTTTGGTAGTTTTAATGAACTAAAATCAGTTACAATTGAAGATATTAGTACTGTTTTAAGTATAAATGATGCCAAAACAATCAAAAAGTATTATAAATAAGTTTTATTTTGCTTTTTTTATGTTATATTTGTGATGATTCTAGTTTTACTACTATAAAAGGGTATTTTAATGAATAATGTAACACCAGTAGATGAAGAGTATACTTTTGAAGGCGATGTAATAATAAGTCAAACAGACTTGAATGGTATAATCACATACGCTAATCGCGCGTTTGCTAAAGTTTCTGGCTATAAAGCAGAAGAACTTATAGGAGAAGCACACAATATAGTTAGACATCCTGATATGCCAAAGGCAGTTTTCTCAAGACTTTGGGAAACTATTGCAGGTGGACAAGCATGGAATGGTCTTATTAAGAGCCTTCGTAAAGATGGCTTATACTACTGGGTTGAAACTGAAGTACTCCCTATCAATGATGAGAATGGAAATATTACAGGATATATAGCAGCTAGAAAAGAAGCATCAAGAAAAGATATCAACGAAGTTCAAGAAACATATAAAAAAATGTTAGAAACTGAAGAATAGAGAGGAATATATATATGCTAATTTATAATTTTCAAAAAGAATTTTTAGGTATAGATGAAAAAGATCTACGAACATTAGGCTTTAAAGACTTAGCTGGACTTAGAACAGAAGTAACTGACTTCTCTGACTTATTTGTTAAAACTCCTGGTTATATCCATAACTTCAAACATGTTCATTGGATTGATTTTATAACATGTGCAGACTCAAACGAAGAATCAAAAGTTATTATAAATGTAAATAACAAAAATTATAAATGTATAATTCAAATTTCTACTGCTTACTTAGTAGACAACCCTTCTTCTAAAGCATACTTAGTGAGTCTAAACAACTTAAGAGAGTTAAGTGCGAAAGAGAGTGAAGGTATCTCTGGTGATATCACACAGCGTCAAGCGCCTCAAGTAACAGCAGATACCAAACCGATATTTAATTCTCCTCAATCTTCATCTGATATAGAGGCACCAAATCTTAACCTGGCAGAAGAGGCAGTACAAACATTAACAGTTGACCCTTATGAAGCCCCACTTGAAATCGATTTTGATGATAATACAGAGGACATCGCTTTAGATAGTTATGATGAAGCACCTCTAATTGAAGTAGAGGAGAGTTTCACAACTCCTTTAGAAGCGACTCAAGAAGAATATACAGCACCCCTCAATATCGAAATCGAAGATGATTTAATGAGTGAAGATCTAGCAGTAGAAGAGCCTCAAACAGTTATGGAAACAGTAGTTGAAAACTATGATAATGGGTATATGTATGATCCTACAGTAGCATCAGAAGAACTAGGCTTGCCACTTGACCTTATTGAAGAGTTCATACAAGACTTTATCGAACAGGCAAAAGAGTTTAAAGATGGACTCTATACTTCACTAGATGAAAACGACTTAGATAACCTAAAAATTCTTTCTCATAAACTTAAAGGTGTAGCAGCTAACTTAAGAATAGAAGATGCGTTAGAAGCACTAACTATCATAAATACGTCTGCAAAAATCCCAGTTGTAAAAGAGAACCTAGATACTCTTTACAAGATCATCGCAAAATTAGCAGGTGAAGAGATCACAACAGAAAAAGAAGTTCAAGTTGCACCTACGGTAGCTCCAGTATCAGATATAGTGGAGATAGATCAAGATGTAGAAGATGAAGATGACTTTCTATCATTAGACTTCAAAGATGATGAAGATGATCTTTATTCGGACCCTGTTGAACCTACAAGTATCGAAGTGCCTGATGAGATTGAACTATCTGATGAAATTGAAATAGTTGAACCAAAAGAAGAACTTGCACTCGTTGAAGAGAAGATAGACATAGATATGGATGAACCTCTAGACTTACTTGATGAGGAAGAGTTTACACTAGATTTAGACGAAGATGTTGAAATTGAAAAAGAAGCCGAACTCACTCCAGAAATTGATATAAGTGAAGAAGTAGAGATAGCTGAAGAAATTGAAATCGATTATTCCAAAGAAAATACAGCAAGTGATATTGGTTTAGACATAGAAAGCTTTAATGAACTTTTTGAAGATTATATTCAAGAGGCCAATACTTCTAGTCGAACTATTCATGATTCTATTGCTCAAAATGATTTACAAAATTGTAGGAATGAAGCAATCAGACTCAAAGGTATGAGTGATAACATGAGAATAAATACTTATTCCCAAGAACTAGAAACTTTAATACATTCTTCTGATGAACAAGAGATGTCAGAAGCTATCAAAAAAATAGATGCTGCAATAGCAAAACTATCTACTATAGGGGTTTAATAGATGCAACTAGGACTAAAAAATAGACTAAGACTAATCAGTCTTTTTCCAATTGTTATTTTATTCGCAATTACCAGTTATTTTGTTTTTAATTCATACGAGAATTATAAAGCGGCTCAAATCTTACAAGATAGGCTATCTGAGAACAGAGAGTTAAATGTTCTTATAAACAACCTCTCTCGTGAAAGAGGGATGACCGTAATGTACCTCGGAAACTCATCCCCAAATACTCTACGTTCTCTTGTTAAACAGAGAAAAGTTCTTGATGATGTAGTTGCTAGCTACAAAAATCATATGAAAAGTAAAATTGCTCTAGATGAGGGCAGTGAAAACTGTACTCCGTGTGATAATGTTAAAGTAATTACTGCAGCTTATAAAAAAATCAAAAAAACAAGAAAGCTTGTAGATGAACATCAAACTAACTTTAAAGATGTTTATGAAGATATATATGGAAAAGCACAGCAAAATGCAATTCTGCAACTTGAAGAGATCACTACAAACCAAGTTGATCCAGAAATCAACACTTATGCTTCAGAGTATATTTCACTTGTTCGTGCAGGTCAGTTTACCTCTGATGAGCGGGACTTTATCTCATTTGCAATCGCACGTTCAACAGAGTTTGAAGAAGAAGAGATTAATGCATGGATTAAGCTAATTGCCAAAGCAGATTCTATTACATATGACACAATTAAAAATGATGCTTTAGTTGCTCAACTAAACAATATATTTAAAAATGAAGACACTGCTGAACTGTTTGATGATATTAATATAGAAAGAACAGCTATTCTTTCTGTTGCTGCAAGTGGAGAATATGAAACTAGTTCTGGTATCTGGTTTACAATGTTATCTGAAAAAACTAATTCAATTTCAGAAGCACAAAATATTCTCTTAAAGGCTATGGATGATAGAGCGATAACAGTAAAGTCTGATGCGCTTCAAGTACTTACTATTACATTAACTATTTGGCTTGTCTCTGTTATTCTAGCTATTCTTGGTTTTTTACTTTCAAATGAGATTGCAAAAAATATCAAGAACCTTGAAGAGGTACTTGTGCGTGTTGCAGAAGATACAAAAGAGGGAGATGAGAGTGTAGATATTAATCTTCATACTGCAAAAGGTACTTCTGAAGCTTATGAACTTCTAGAAAAAATTATTGAACAAACTAGAGAGGATAAACTCTCTGCACAAGAGGCTAGTGAAGCTAAATCAATGTTCCTTGCAAATATGTCTCATGAAATCCGTACACCACTTAATGGTATTGTTGGGTTTACAGAGCTACTTAAAGATACTGGACTTGCAGAAGAGCAAACAGAGTTTGTAGAGATTATTGAAAAATCTTCTGAAAACCTTCTTGAAATTATTAACAATATTCTTGACCTGTCTAAAATTGAGTCTAATAAACTTGAGATTGAAGATATCGCGTTTAACCCCGCTGAAGAGTTTGAGAGTGCAGTTGATGTTTATGCTGTTCGAGCTAGTGAGAAGCACATTGACCTTGGTTGTTTCATCGACCCTGAACTTGAACACCCTATCAAAGGTGACCCTACAAAAATTAAAGAAGTTGTTATTAATCTTCTTTCTAATGCTGTTAAATTCACTAGTAGTTCTGGTGCGATTAACGTTGACATCAGAAAGCTTGACTCAGGTCAAGAGGGTATTACAAGAATTAGATTTGAGGTACAAGATAGTGGTATCGGTGTAACTAGTGAACAAAAAGCTAGAATTTTCGATGCTTTCTCACAAGCAGATACATCTATTACTCGTAAGTATGGTGGTACGGGACTTGGTCTGACTATTTCATCTAGATTTATCGAGCTGATGGGTGGTCAACTAGATTTACACTCTGAACCAGGGGAAGGTACAACATTCTTTTTCACTATCGACTTTGAAGAGATTGAAACACTTAATGACACATCAAAAGGTACATTTTCAAGTATAAATGCTTTAGTTTTAGAGTCAGCTCACAAGACTAAACGCCAAGAGACTTACTTGCGTGAGTACCTAGACTTCTACGGTGTAAGTTATACATCGTTCAAGGATATGAATGAACTAGAGACTCTCCAACGCCAGGTTAGTTATGATCTTATATTTGTTGACTATGACTATGCAGATGAAGAAAACCTTAAAAACTATAGTGCACTCTCTCAAGAGTTTGTTTTATTAACTAAGTCATACTTTATGAAGAAAATAGACACAATGGGTCTAGATATATTTAAAACTCTTTATGAACCACTTAATAACTCAAAAGTAAAACAAGTACTTGATAATTATCACAGTGAAAACTTTAGTGCTAAAAAAGCAAAAAGAGTAAACCGTAAAAAGTTCAATGCTGAAACATCTAAATTTGATGCAAATGTTTTAATAGCAGAAGACAATATAATTAATCAAAAACTTATAAAAAGAACTCTTGAAGACTTAGGTCTTAACATTACTATAGCTTCCAATGGTCTTGAAGCATTTCAAAAACGTAAAGATGGAAACTTTGATCTAATCTTCATGGATATCCAGATGCCTTTCTTAGATGGTATGGAAGCAACAAAAGAGATTTTAGAGTATGAAGAGGATTATAATCAGCCTCATATTCCTATCTTAGCCCTTACGGCAAATGCTCTTAAAGGCGATAGAGAAAGATTTCTAGAAGCAGGTTTAGATGAGTATACAACTAAGCCTCTAGTGCGCTCAGAGATAATTTCATTACTTAACCACTTTTTAGCTGACTACATAGTTGAAAATACAACTGTTCCAAACAGTATTACAGATATTCAAAATGAGAGTCAAATGCCAAGTGAAATAGTTGAAGAACCAGAGCTTGAACTTGAAACGCCATCTGAAGAACTTGAAGTTCCTGAAACTTTTGAAGAACCAGAGCTTGAACTTGAAACGCCATCTGAAGAACTTGAAGTTCCTGAAACTTTTGAAGAACCTGAAGAAGAAATTCCAGTAGAGTATACTGCAGATATTTTACTAGCTAAGAAGAGTAAATTTGAAGCAAAACTCTTTACTAAAGTTCTTGATACACTTGATTATAATTACCAAGTTGCAGATGGTATAGACGAATTATTAGAGACTATTCAAGCTAATAACTACAAACTTGTTATTCTAGATAAAGAGTCTAAAGGCTTAAACTTAGAGAGCTTTTCTCAAGAACTTAAATCTTTAAATGAGTCAAAGAACTTAGATACTAAACTGATACTCATTACAGAACCTTCTTTACCTGATGAAAGTAGTGATATGATATATGCAGATGAAACAATTAAAAATGTAATCAATAAAGACTTACTTCGTCTACTTGTTGAAAAATTTATATAAGGAAAATAAAAAATGATAAAAAATGACTTAATAGTTTTAGCAGTTGATGATGATATGATAAACTTAAAACTACTAAAATCTATGCTGACTAAAAGCGGAAAAGTTAAAGAAGTGATAGAGGCTAAAAATGGCTCTGACGCTATTGGTCACCTTAAAAGTCGTGATGATATTGATTTAATACTACTTGACATTATAATGCCCATAATGGGTGGTATAGATATGCTTAAAGTAGTTCGTGCTGATGATAATCTAAAGCAGCTTCCTATTATAGTTCTTACTACTGATGAAACAAAGAAAGTAGAAGCACTAGAGTGTGGAGCGAATGGTTTTTTAATGAAACCAATACGTAATGAAGATCTTATTAAAAAGATAGCAACTGTTATCGTTTAAATATCTCTCCTAACAAGTTCTATACTAGAACTTGTTTTAAAACTTCCTCTATTCTTGTTACCCCAATAATTTTCATAGCTTCTTGAACTTCCAAAGGAATATCTTCTAGATCACGTTCATAATTTTTTGCAGGAATTAAAACTTTTGTCATTCCAGCTTTATGTGCTGCTATGAGTTTTTCTTTAAGCCCACCGATAGGTAATACATCACCACTCAGTGACACTTCACCTGTCATAGCAACTTCAGAACGAATTTTATTATTACTTAATATAGATGAGATAACACTTACCATTGCTATACCAGCACTTGGGCCATCTTTTGGAGTTGCTCCATCTGGAACATGAATATGTAAGTCATAGCGTTTGTAGACTTCGCTAGGATCCATAACGATTGCATCTTCTTTCTCTTTGAAAGTCATAGGAATATTTTTAGCATTGATTTCTAGTTTTTTTGTATCAATAAGAGTCTTAACAACACTCATTGCTATTCGAGCTGACTCTTTCATCACCTCACCTAAACTACCTGTAAGTTGCATACCACCCTTACCTTTTATACGAATACTTTCTATTTTAAGTACATCACCACCAACAGCTGTCCATGCAAGTCCATTTACAACACCCACAACTGGAACCTTATCTGTTTTCTCTATTTCAAAAACACTCTTATCAAAAAACTCTTTTAAGTTTTTTAGTGATACTGAGACTTTAGATGTATCTTTATTTTGTAAAATCTCTTTTGCAACTTTTCTACTCATATCTGCTATACGACGACGAAGGTTACGAACACCAGCCTCACGTGTATAACTATGAATAAGTTCTTTAAGTGCAGGTTTAGATATGCTTAACTCGGATTTTTTAAGACCGTGTTTTTTTACTTCTTGTGGAATGAGGTAGCGCGATGCTATCTCATACTTTTCTTGTGGTGTGTACGAACTTACACTTATAAACTCCATTCTATCACGAAGTGGAGCTGGAATCTTTCCTACATCATTTGCTGTTGCTATAAAGATTACATTACTTAAGTCAAGATTGAAGTTTAAGTAGTAATCTCTAAATTCACTATTTTGTTCAGGATCTAGTATCTCAAGTAATGCAGCGGTTGGATCACCTCTTTGAGAACGAGAGACCTTATCTATCTCATCTAGAACTATTACAGGATTCATTTTCTTAGCATCTATCAAACCTTGAGTGATACGTCCTGGCATAGCACCTACATAAGTTCGTCTATGTCCTCTAAGCTCATTTACATCTTCAAGTCCACCAAGTGCGATACGTACTAATGGGCGTTTTAGTGCTGTTGCTATAGAGTTTGCAAGTGAAGTCTTACCAACACCCGGAGGTCCTGAGAAACATAGGATAGCCCCTGCACTTTTTTTAGTAGGAACACCACGAAGCTCTAGAAGCTCTTTTACTGCAAAATACTCTACTATTCGTTTTTTTGGTTTTTCTAAAGAAAAATGATCTTTATCTAACTGTTTTTCCACATTTCCTATCTCTAAAGGTTTTGTAGATGTTGCACCATAAGGAATCTCTAATACCCAGTCAAGATAAGTTTGTGTCATTGAAGCATCAGAAGAATCAGGGTGCATACGCGCATAACGCTCTAACTGCTTGTTAATCTCCTTGTAAGCATCCTTATCCATTTTACTTTTTTTAGCTTCAAGTTTTTTTCTATACTCTTCAATCTCTTCATCTCTTGAAGTATCGGTACCAAGTTCTTTTTGAATCTGCTTGAGTTGCTCTTTAAGAAAGTACTCTTTATTCACTTTTTCTATATGAGTATGAACCTTAGAGCGAATCTCTTTTTGTAACTTGTTTGCTTCGATTTCATCTATCAAAAAATCGATAAGAGTTAAAAATCTCTTTTCAGTATCAAGTTCCACAAAAAGATTATAAGCCTGCTCTTTTTTAAGTTTCACAGTCGAACAGATAAGGTCAATGATACGGTTATGATCATGGTTCTCTTCTATTGTTTTGAGTAAGTCTGGTGGAAAGTAGTTACTTACACTTGAGAGTGTTCTTACCTTTTCACGTACCACTTCTAAAATAGCATCAATTTTCATACTGTTTACTTCTGTGGCATTTATAACATCTACATGGGCTATTAACGGGTCAACTGAGACTTTATTTATACTCTTAGCACGAGCGAGCCCTTGAAAGAGAACCTTAACTCTTCCATCTGGAAGTGCAACTTTACGCATGATAGAACCAACAACCCCAGCATCATAAAGAGAGTCATAATCTCTCTCACCCTCTTTAGATGGTTTAGTTGTACACACTATCACTAATGTGTTTTCCTCCATAGCTTTTGTTGCTGCACTTATGTTTTTCTCATCATTTAAAAAAAGTGGACTTATCATAAATGGGTATAAAAAAAGTTCGTCTTCTGCGATAACTGGTATATCAGCTGGAAACTCTCCATAATTACTTAATTTCATATTGTTATATTCCTTGCATCATTCTATTTAATTCTTCTTGTGTTCCTTGGCGTTTATAGCCATTTGGATCATCTGATTCAACTCTGCCTTCTTCCTCTACAACAGAGTTTCGAGAAACTACACTTCTTGTATCTGGCACAAGAAATCCATACCAACTCGCTGTACCATCACCCTCAAACCACTCTCTATACCAAGGAGTATTAGCACGATCTATCTCGTTCCAGACTATCCAAGGTTGTGGTTTTATAGCTCTATAGTAAGCGGCACTTTTTGGTTTATCTACACGCTCATAGAGATCAGCGATAGTCTCATTAAGAGCTGCTTGAGCCATGTAAAGGTTTGTCGACATGGTATCCACTATACTAAAATATTCAGAGTTAGGGTAGCGTCTTTTGAACTTTTGGGACTCAATAATTGCCTCATTTATAAGAACTTGATCACGTCTAGGATTTGGAAGTGCCATATACTTTGCTTTTATCTTTAAAAACTCCGCAAACTCTTTCTCGTTTGCATTTGCGTAGCGTTTGACGTATTCGTCTAAAAAATGCTCCGCGAGAAGATACTCTTCATAGTACATATGTGCTATCGCTAAGATCATTGTCGCCTCAGGTAGAAGAGGAGAGCCTATATGTTCACCTTGAAGTGAAGAGTAGTAGTTATCCGCCTTGTCTATGTTACCCTCTGAAATGGACTCTATGATTTTAGAGTACCAATAAACAGCAGGCTTGTTATACTCTTCAAGCTCTTTAGCGCATGATGAAAAAAGCATTATAACAAGTGAAGAGAGCAGTAAATGTCTGATTTGTAGTTTCATTAAATATTTTTCCTATTTTTTATTAACTTGTTATTTTATCTAAAAGATTTATAGTTATCTTTAAAGTAGGCACAAATGATGCTTTGATAATCTCTACATAAGATACAAAGGCATAAATATGACATTTGACATAGTACACCCACTTTTAGGATTTGAAGATATTAAAGCAGTTGAGCTTCATAAGATAGACGA
>JAYEJR010000115.1:0-1829 GCA_034660715.1 Campylobacterota bacterium
GAAAAAAGTGTGCTTATAATTTGGAATAGCCTGTTAAATCATACAAAGTATATGTTATTTGTAAGATACACGATAGAAGAACATTTTGTTCTTTAAGGCAAAAGTTATACTTGTTTAATAGCTTACTCTATCCTCTTTCTCTCTCCAACTATCAAAAAGAGTAGCACTCTCTTCTTGGTCCATTTGGATGAGGTTTATGCCCTTGTCTTCTCTTTGCAAGTTCTCGTAAAACTTCAAGTCGTCAAAGCCTCCTTTTTTTGCATCTTCTTCTGTAGCACCATAGTAGACCGTTGATATTCTAGACCACATGATGGCTCCAAGACACATGGGACAGGGCATGCAAGAAGTGTAGAGAGTACAACCCGAAAAGTTAAAACTATCTAAGACTTTACTCGCTTCTCTTATGGCATTTATCTCCGCATGAGCGGTTGGGTCTTTAGTGCTAAGAACACTGTTGTGTGCTTTGGCAATAAGCTTGTCGTCTTTAACGATAACCGCCCCAAAAGGTCCACCACTGTTTGCTAACATTCCATCTGTTGCTTCATTAAAAGCTATCTTCATCCATCTGTTCATTTTACAACTCTTTTATTTTAAACTCTAAGGTCTTAGATGAAAAAATACCAATATCCAATTCCCTCTTTTTATAATGAAATATAATAGCACAATAGCCATAAATAACGAAATAATAGGTGTAAGAAAATTGCTCATTTTATAAAGCTGCTTAATTTATAGTCTATGAAGCAACTTATTGACTTATCTTTTATGCTATCATCAAAACAATAATAAAATAAAGAGTTTATGATGATAACAAAGATAAAAGATTTTTTAGGTTTTGATATAAAAGAGGAGAAGTACAAACTCTCACTAGACCCTCAGTTTGGGATGATTAGCGATGCTAACAAACCTGACAAGTGGGTTTTTTCTACTTGTGGTTACTGTGGTGTAGGGTGTGGTCTTTACATCGGAGTCAAAGATGGAAAAGCTGTCGGCACAAAAGGAAACCCAAAACACTTTGTAAACCAAGGGACACTCTGCCCAAAGGGTCTGAGTGAACATCAGATGATCAACTCTCCACACCGTATACAAACGCCACTCATTAAACGCCAAGGTAAGTTAGAAAACGCTACATGGGATGAGGCTTTTTCTAAAGTAAGTTCAGAGTTTAAACGCATAGGAAAAACCTACGGAGAAAAAGCCGTTGCAGTTATAGGAACAGGACAGCTCTTAACAGAGGAGTTTTATACACTTGGTAAGTTTGTACAACTAGGACTTAAAACAAATAACTTTGATGGAAATACAACTCTTTGTATGGCTTCTGCCGTCATGGGTTATAAACAGTCTCTTGGAAGCGATGGACCAGTTGGAAGTTATGAGGACTTTGAAAAAGCGGACACTATTTTTCTCATAGGTGCAAATATCGCAGATAACCATCCTATACTTACTCTACATATAAACAAGAACAAAAATCCTAAGAAAAAAGTAATAGTGATAGACCCTAGGGCTTCTAAAACTTCACAGATGGCAGACCTTTTTGTTCCGATAAAGCCTCGTACAGATTTAGCACTTTTCAATGGACTGGCATATATCGTGATGGAACAGGGTTGGGAAGATGAAGGTTACATAAAAGCAAATACAAATGGCTATAAAGAGCTTAAAAAACATCTTCAAGATTACCCACCACAAGAGGTGGCAAATATAACTGGTATAGATGTAAAGACTCTTTATGAGCTTGCTCGTCAGTTTGTAGCTACTGATGCAGTACTCTCAGCTTGGACTATGGGAGTGAACCAGTCATTTATGGGAACAGATACAGTAAGTGCTATCATAAA
>JAYEJR010000116.1:0-1820 GCA_034660715.1 Campylobacterota bacterium
TAGAAGATGAAGAGGGAATCCGCAATCAACTGAGTAAGTTTTTAAACTACTTCGCCAAAGAACTATTTATAGCCAAAGATGGTCAAGAGGGTTTGGAGCTTTTTAAAAAGCACAAGCCTGACATCGTAGTTTCAGATATTAAGATGCCTCGCATGACTGGTATAGAGATGTCACATGCCATCAAAGAGATAAATCCCAAACAACACATTATATTTACAACTGCTCATAGTGAGAGTGGTTTTTTCATGGAAGCTATAGATATGCAAGTAGATGGTTATATACTCAAACCTGTAAATCTTGAAAAACTTGAAGAGAAACTTGAGGCTATCAAAGAGCATATAGAGCTCAAACGCTACTACAAAAAACATCAAAAAGAGTTAGAAGAGAAAGCTTACATGGATGAGCTTACAGAGATTCATAACCGTGCCTACTTTGAAGAGGAGTTTGACAAAGAGATAGCTCGACACAAACGAGAAAAAACTCCACTAAGTTTCATCATACTAGATATAGACAAGTTTAAAGATTTTAACGATACTTATGGTCACCTTATGGGTGATGAGATCCTCAAAGATTTAGCCAAAACCGTAAAAGAGCAAACTAGACGCAGTGATACCTTTGCTAGATGGGGTGGAGAGGAGTTTGTGCAGATTTTACCAAACGCTTCAATTAAAAATGCTCTTAAAGTTGCCGAGCATCTGAGAAAAACCATAGAGGCGCATACATTTAAAGATGGTTTAAAAGTTACCTGTAGTTTTGGAGTGGCTGCGTTTACTCAAGAGAACGATACCCAAGAGAGTGTCATGAAGAGAGCAGATGATGCACTCTACAAAGCAAAACAAAACGGTAGAAACAGAGTTGAGGAGTAACTAAATGATAAATTTAAAGAAGATTTTTTTTGGATTAGGTATAGCCTTTGTTTTTCTAGTTTTTGCATCATTTAAATATAGTGAATCAAAAGAGATAGGCTTTAACAACTCTCAAATCTTAAGTGATGCCAAGAGTATTTTTGACAAAGACATCACTTTTAGAAGATGGGTAGCGATGCATGGCGGTGTCTATGTTCCCATCACACAAAAAACTCCACCCAATCAATATTTGGCACACATTCCCAATAGAGATATAACAACTACAACAGGAATGAAACTAACACTTATGAATCCTGCTTATGCTCTAAGACAATTTATGAATGATTTTCAAAGTTCTTACGCTGAAAAAGGTAAAATCACTAGTCTTAAACTTATAAATCCAAATAATGCACCTGATGCATTTGAAAAAGCCGCACTAGAGAAATTTGACGCAAGCAGTGCAGCAAAAGAGCACTATAAAAAAATAAAAAATACCCAAGGTCAAAATGAGCTTCGCTACATTAAACCTCTCATTGTGCGAGAGTCATGCCTGAAGTGTCACTCACATCAAGGCTATAAGGTTGGTGATGTTAGGGGTGGAATCTCTATAACACTCTCTTTAGAAAAATATGAAAAAATTCTCAATGAAGCTTTGGATTATTTAAAAACTATTCACCTATTTGCCCTATTTTTTGGGATACTCTTTTTATATTTTACCTATCTCTATTTAAAAAAAGCACAAATACAAGAGAATAAACTAAATAAACAGATTAGTGAAGTTTACACCATTTTCAATAGCGGTAGCATTGTTCTTTTTAGATGGAATAATGATGAGCACTGGAGTATTGATTATGTATCAGATAATGTGCAGAACCTTCTAGGCTATACAAAAAAAGAGTTTATGGACACAGAAGTAGTTTACGCCTCTTTGATAGATGAAGAAGATATACAAACCGTCACCGATGAAGTTTTAAA
>JAYEJR010000117.1:0-1791 GCA_034660715.1 Campylobacterota bacterium
GGGTTTTTGATGCTATTGTCAACATGAGACTCTGCTGCAAAGTGGATGACACCATTGATGTCATACTCTCTAAATATAAACTCTACAAGTTCACGGTTACAGATATCACCTTTTATGAACTTATATCTAGGATTTGATTCACACTCTTTGAGGTTATCTAAATTCCCTGCGTATGTTAGTAAGTCTAAGTTTATTAAGTTGTACTCTGGGTATTTCTTTAAAAAGTATGGAACGAAGTTAGAACCTATAAAACCTGCTGTTCCCGTTAGTAGTATGTTTTTACGACTCAGCATTTAGTGCCTCGCTTGTACTGAATTTTAATTCTTGTAGTTTTTTGCATCTTTAGCATTCTCCTTTTTATGCACTTTCTTTACAGTTCTTTTGTATTTAAGTAGTCCAAAGTTTACTTCTACAGATGTTTCTGTATCCGTATCATACTCCTCTGGTACTTCCAAGAGTTCTGCTATTATTTCTCCACTTTTTTGAGAAAGTTGTTCTTTAATCTTGTTGTCACTAGTAGTCTCTAATAGTTTAAGATTGTATTTTAAATTGTCTATCTTATCAAATGTTTCAATTATCAAAAAAGTTGTCTCTTTTGCTTGCTTACTTGAAAGTATAGTTGCTAACATCCAAAGACCTTTTTTAGTAAAAGCTTTTGGTAGATAGGGTGAATACTTAATAGGTTGGAGGTGGTCGAAATGTTCGACCACCTTAGTTTTTTCATCTTTTGTGAGTTCAAACATATAATCATTTGGAAATTTATCAGGATTATTTGTCACTGCTTCATTGATTCTTTTTGTTTCAACTCCATAAAGCTCACCTACATCTCTATCTATAATGACAAAATCATCTCTTAGTTCTATAATTTTGTTGTCAATTGCGTTGTGGGATATTATATTCATCTTCTCTCTCCCATTTTCTTTAAACATTCATCTAGGCTGTCTTTCCAATATGGAATGTTTAGAGTGAATTCTTTTTTTATTTTTGCTTTGTTAAGTAAAGAGTAGTGCGGTCTTTGTGCTGGTGTTGGATAATCAACTGTCTCAATAGGGTTTATTTGACACTCTGTACTTGAAAGCTCCATAATAGCCTTTGCAAAGTCATACCAAGAGCATACACCTTCGTTGCTATAATTATAAATGCTTAATTTTGAATTTTGAATTTTTGGAGTAATATCTAGTATTGCTTTTGCTAAATCTCTAGCATAGGTAGGAGTTCCAACTTGATCAAAGATTACACCTAAAGAGTCTCTCTCTTTTCCTAAACGCAGCATTGTTTTTACAAAGTTAGCTCCAAATGAACTATATACCCAAGAGGTTCTAATGATTATAGAATTTTTTAAATTATACTCTTTTATAATATTTTCACCATCAAGTTTTGTTTTACCATAAATGCCTTGAGGATTTGTAGTATCATCTTCATTGTAAGGCTTAAAGTTCTTACCATCAAATACATAGTCTGTGCTTATGTGAATCAACTTTATTCCAAATTCATTTGAAAGCATAGCCATGTTTTTAACTGCTTGATGATTTATAGCATCTGCATTTGCTTCATCATCTTCTGCTTGATCTACTGCTGTGTATGCGGCACAGTTTATGATGACGTTTATGTTGTTTGAAGCTATAAACTTTTTTACTGCTTGATTATCTGTAATATCTAGGGTTGTTCTATCTGTAAAGAAGAAGTTATAATCATAATTAGATGAAAGTTCTTTTATCTCAGAGCCGAGTTGCCCGTTTGAACCCGTTACTAAAACATTAGTCATTATAGTAGTTTACTCCGTATTCAAAT
>JAYEJR010000118.1:0-1776 GCA_034660715.1 Campylobacterota bacterium
ACACACTGCTATGCTCCCCAATATTTTTAGCCCATGAACGAAGTCGTTCAGGGTTCATTTTCTCATTAACATATTGATGTTCACTAGGCATATGCTCATGTAGCGTTGAAGTATCGCCAACTCTTCTTAGTCTTGGATGAGTGGCGATAAGTTTATGTTTGTGGTAGATATAGATACTTTGAGTTGAGTATCTTACTTCAACCTCTTCTTTGATATATTGAAATGGTACTGAGTAATTACACTTCTCTAATGCTATGTGATAGTCTTGATTTACTCGTGCAAGTTTAAACTGCTTGTAAACATAATTATTTTGAGGGAGTGGATTTAGGTATGGTGCATCTAGTTCATTGAAGAGTTCTGTACGGCTTTTCTCTAAGTGTTTAATGACTTTGTTGTTGTATCCATCAAGAAGCTCTGCAATAGCCTCATTAAGTTCATCTACACTAAAGAATTTATGATGACGAAACTTTACAAGTATAAACCTCTGGATTGCTTGTACACCTTGTTCAGCTAAAGCCTTATCTTTGGGTTTTTTTGGTCTTGCTGGTTCTACAATAACTCCATAGTGACGGTTTAAATCAGCATAGCTTTCATTAACAACTATCCCATTCTTATTATTGGAGATTATGGCACTTTTTAAATTGTCTGGAACTACAACTCTTGGTACTCCACCAAAAAAGTTATAGCACATTACATGAGAGTAGATGAAGTCTTCTTGTTTTTGAGAGTGTGTAGCATGTACAAAGGTGTATCCACTAGCACCGAGTACTGCTACAAATATCTGTGCATACTCTATTTCACCAGTTAGAGGATTATGAATAGGCATAGTAAGTCCACTGTAGTCCACAAAGAGTTTTTCGGCAGAGAGGTGTGTTTGACGCATTGAGGGATTAAGTTTTTTCTTGAACTTTCTGTAATAGACCCTAAACTGCGTATATCCATAACCATCAGGGTTATCTACTCTGTACTCTTCCCACAGAAGATAGAGTGTAACCTTCGTCTTTTTTCGTCGTTTAAGTTCTTGATGGATATAGTTCATATCAGGCATAGCTTTAGTTGAGACTACTACACTTGATATCTCTGGAAAAAATTGAAGACGAAGAGAATCGTCATCTAGTGAGTCTATCTGCTCAGGTGATAAACCTAACTCTTTATATCGCTTTATATAATCTGCTACTGTACTTTTAGCTACTCCCGTAGCACCTTGAATCTTTCTGATTGACAACCCCATATCACTATGGAGTTTAACAATATCACGAACTGATTTCATTAATATTATCCTCATTGGCAACACCCTTGTAAATTAATTTACAATCAGTGTATTTGAATTTAGAAAATATCATTTCTTAAACGAATATAAGTTGACGGTCTTTTAACCAAAGTGTCCGAATCATTTCTGTCATCACTGTCCGAATGAAACCGTCATGGGTGTCCGAACTGAAGTGTCATAGGTGTCCGATTTACTCCGTTTTTTGCATATTAAATAAAGAACTATTAGAAAATCCCAGGTCTGGAATAGAACTGGGTAATGGATGTTATAAAATAAGATTAGCAAATAGCTCAATACCTACAGGTAAAAGTGGAGGTTTTAGAATCATCTACTATCATATTGATACAAACAAAAATTTATATATTATTATCATACCTCTATACACAAATAAAAGGCTCAATAGTTGCTAGAGTAAACTAAAAGATAGAGCAAATATGGAACTTCGTTTAAAAAAAGATTTGATGTAATGGTAAAGAGTGCAATAAATGCTCAACAAAGAGCAACAA
>JAYEJR010000119.1:0-9023 GCA_034660715.1 Campylobacterota bacterium
TTTTAGACGAAGGTGCGATTGACAATCAACCATATATGAGTGATCAAGAGTCTAATCATGTAGCAACACGTCAAGAGTCTGAAGACACTCAAAATGCACTCTACCTAAAAAATAAGTTTCACTTTGACCTGCTCAGCAGTGATGACTTCATTGATATAGGCTTTTCAAATAGTAAAAAAGAGAGAGCATCAACACAGTTGAAGTATTTTTTTAAATACTACAACACTGCAACCACACCCTCAAATACTTATACTGATGATATAGATAGTATATACTCTGATTATGTCACGCCCGATATAGACTATAACGATAGAAACTTAAGGTTGCACACTCTCTCTAGAGCACAAGATAACTTTGATGCGAGTGTTGAACAACAAAACTACTATCTTAGTGCATTTTTTAAACCACTGGAAAGCTTAGAATTACTTGTTGGGGCAAGAGGGGCTGATGTAACACAGACTGTTTACCAGTACTCACTCGAAAACCAAATAGTAAAAGTTACACCAAATGAATTAAAGCTTAATGAAATATACCCTAGTATGTCTATGAAATACCATCTTAATAAAAGTAATATAGTTGACTTTGCCTACTCAAAAACTTATGTTTTACCTGACCTTAGAGAGTCGTCTGAGGGTGTATTTGTACACCCATACGATATTGCAGACATTAGAGGTAATCCAGACTTAGTCTATACGAATATAGATAGCTTTGACTTGAAATATAGTCACTACTTCTCAGATACAGAAAACATTACTACTGGTATATATTACAAAAACCTTGACAAGCCAATTGAGGATGTTATGCTGCCATCATCTTCACTTCCTATATACTCATTTGACAACACAGATAAAGCAATTATTATGGGGTTTGAAATTGATGGAAGAAAAGATTTAAGCTTTTTATACTCTAAACTAAAAAATTATTTTATCTCTGGAAACTTCTCTTATACTGATTCTGATGTTACACTTACAGAAGAACAAGAGAGTCTTTACACTTCAAACCATAGAAACCTGCAAGGTCTATCTCCATTTGTAGTTAACCTAGCACTCTCTTATGAAGATAAAAAACGTTCTGCAACTTTTAGCTACAACAAAATGTCCGAAAGAATCAGAAAAATAGGTATGATTGAGTATGAAAGTGGTCAGCCCCTCTACTTTCCAGACTACTATGAAGATCCAGCAGCTGTATTAGATTTTGTTTGGATACATAAAATCGCATATGGTCTTAGTTATAAAGTAAAAGTTGGAAATATACTTGATGAAGAGACATTATGGTATCAAGGGGATAAGAACCATGTCACTAATAGCTTTAAAAAAGGTGTTAACTACAGCCTTTCAATGAGTTATAAATATTAACAGCGTAACCAAAAAGTAATGCAATGTTTCTATAATATTACCATGTAAACAGAAGGTCACAAATGAATAACAAAATCATAATAGTCGAAGATGAAGAGGATATCCTAGACTTACTAGAGTATAACCTCTCTAAAGAGGGTTTTGATGTTGTTGGATTTTTAAATACTAAGAGTGTTGAAAGTATGCTTGAAGAAGAGGATGTAGACCTCATCATCATGGATAGAAATCTTCCTGGAGTTGAGGGAAGTGAATATATAAAAAAACTTCGTGACAATGGCATTCAAACGCCAGTTATCTACCTCACAGCTAAAGATAAAGAGTCTCAAATCGAAGAGGGATTTTTAAGTGGTGGTGATGACTACATGACAAAACCTTTCAATATGAAAGAGCTAATACTACGTATAAAGTCTATACTCAAAAGAACTACAAACACCATCACAGATGGAAGTATCAGATACAAAGACCTGCTTCTTGATAAGGCATCAAGAACACTCAAAGTTGAAGAAACACTTGTAGATATAACAAAGCTAGAGTTTGACCTGCTTCATGAGTTCATAATAAACAAAAATACTATTTTAGATAGAGACCACCTTCTGCAAAATGTATGGAAAGACTCTGGACAGAACCAATACAGAACAGTAAATGTAGCCATAACTAGACTCAAAGACAAGATAGACCCAAACAAGACAAAAAACTATATCCAGACCATCCGTGGTATCGGCTATAAGCTCTCATAAGGAACGAAAATGAAAGAACATATACTTATAGTAGATGATGACAATGACATACTAGAACTACTTGAGTATAACCTCTCAGCTGCTGGTTATGATGTACTAGGATTTTTAAATACAAAGCATGTACGGACTGTTCTCTCAGAGGAGAAGATAGACCTTATAATCATGGACAGAAACTTACCTGACATCGAAGGTAGTTACTATGTCGAAATGCTAAGAAGCAAGAACATTACCACACCTGTCATCTTTTTATCTGCTAAAAACTCTACAGAAGATATCAAAGAGGGGTTCATAAAAGGTGGCGATGACTATATTACAAAGCCTTTTGATATCGAGGAACTCATACTGCGTGTAAAAGCTGTGCTTAAACGCTCTCACAGTGAGTTCAAAGAGCTTATAGGTGATATCGTCTATAAAGATATGAGACTCGACTTAAATATGCACAAAGTCTCTATAGATGAAACAGATATAACTCTCACAAACCTTGAAACATCTCTACTGCAAATCCTTCTCTCAAATAAAGGAAAAGTTTTAGATAGAGAGTTTCTACTTCAATATGTCTGGAAAGACACAGAACACATCCATCCAAAAACTGTAAATGTTGCTATCAAAAGACTCAAAGAAAAAATCGATCCCTTTAAAAACAAAGAGTATATAAAAACGATTCGCGGTGTTGGTTACTTAATAGCTTAGACTCCTTACCAAAACCTGCTATCATTGTAGTAATACTTAAAGGATTACTATGAAACCACTACTACTCTTTCTTACACTTTCTCTGTCTCTATTAGCCTCTGAGGCAAAAACATACACTGCTGAAATAGTACCTGCTAAAATGAGTGTACATGAGAAAAAAGCAAGATTTATCGCTCTTGTAGAACCAGCTGTCCAAAAAGTTCATGCAAAACTTATGAAACAATTCATAGAAGTACAAGAGGATTTAAAACAGAAAAAAAATCCGCAGAGAATTACTCAACTTAAAGCTGTCTACAAAGTTAAAAGTGATGAAGATCTTCTTCTCGCTCTTAAGCCACACCCTCAAAGTATCGCTATAGCACAAGCAGCTATGGAGAGTGCTTGGGCAACTTCAAGGTTTTTTGTAGAGGCCAAAAACATATTTGGTATGTGGAGCTCAAATCCAAAGGAACCTAGAATAGCAGCAGGTGAGAAAAGAGGTGGAACTAAAACTATCTGGCTTAGAAAATTTGCTACAGTTGAAGAGTCTGTTGATGAGTACTATAAACTTATGGGTCGAGGACGAGCCTTTAAGGAGTTTAGAGAAGTAAGGTACGTAACTAATGACCCTTTTAAAATCATCGTAAAACTTGATAAGTACTCTGAAATAGGTGACAAGTATGCTGAGGAACTAGGAAGTATGATTCGTTATAACAAGTTTCAGAGATTTGATAATTAGAACTTAATAATTGCATCTCACTGCAAGAACGATGGCTATGCCCTAATGACCTTTAAGTATCAGTTCTTTTTCCATTTTTAAGAGCAGCTCCATACTTGTCTTCTTGGTAAGTAAGTCCAGCTTTGATACTGTTTCCTTTCACGTCGATCTTTGCGCGAAAGAGTTTAAAGTTTGCTTTATCATTTCTAACATCCATTACAAATCAGGAGACTTTTGATCTATAATAGTAATGTGGGCTTGGTTTTGTTGCTGGAAGTATATTACAATTTGATTACAAGATGATTATGCTTATGTAACCTTTGTAACCAAAGTCTATATGTTATTTTTTAAGTGAGAATTTGAACATTTTTTCCATAGATATAGCTTCATCACGTCCGTAAACAATGATATCTTTATCTACTTTGATGTCTTTTTTAGCGATCTTGTTTGGATAATCAACAAAGTTCAAGATGTGCTTGATACAGTTGATTCTTGCACGTTTTTTGTCATCACTCTTAACGATTGTCCAAGGAGCTGACTCGGTATGTGTCGCACTTAACATCATGAACTTAGCAAGCGAGTATTCATTCCACAATCTTTGAGACTCTTTATCTACTGGAGATAACTTATACTGTTTAAGTGGGTCAGTCTCTCTTGCTTTAAATCTTGCAGCTTGTTCATCTTTTGATACTGAAAAGTAGAACTTAAAGATAGTAATATCTTCATCAACTATCATCTGCTCAAACTCTGGTGCATCTTTTAAGAACTTATGATGTTGGCGTTCTGTACAAAATCCCATAACTGGCTCAACCATAGAACGGTTATACCAACTTCTATCAAACATTACTATCTCACCAGCACTTGGTAAGTGTTTTGCATATCTTTGAAAGTACCATTGAGACTGCTCTTTATCACTTGGTTTCTCTAGTGCAACTACTCTTGCACCCCTAGGGTTTAAATGCTCAGTGATTCTTTTGATCGTACCACCCTTACCTGCTGCATCACGACCTTCAAAAATCATCAAGATTTTAAGACCCTTATCTTTTACATGGTTTTGAAACTTCAGTAATTCAACTTGGAGAGATGCTAGCTCTTTTTCATAAGCCAACTTCTCTTTTCTTACCCATACCTGAACTTTTTGATCTTGGTCTTTTACTCTTTTTACTTCTGTTTTAGTCTCTACTTTCTTAGCCATTCTATATCCTTATTTTTTTAGTTATTAACCTATAAACTTACCGTTACTTGTTATCTGTGCATCCATGATCTCTATCTCCCTGGATCCTGAAATAACTATCTCAGGATCAAGTGCATAGTTAAGATTCTCATCTCTATTGTCATAGTCCACTGCATTTAATATCACTTTGAGTGACTCCATTCTCGCTTTTTGTTTGTCTTTTGAGCGAACCACTGTCCAAGGAGCACTGTGAGAGTGTGTCTGCTTTAACATGTTGTACTTTGTAGTTGTAAAGTCATCCCATCTCTCTTGAGCTTGCATATCTATCTCACTGAGTTTCCACTGTCTAAGAGGATCGTTTTTTCTTCTCTCAAATCTTAGTGCTTGTTCGTCTTTTGTAACGCTGTAGTAAAGCTTAACCATTATGATGCCTTGACGAACGAGGTCATTCTCAAAGCCCTTAACACCACTCATAAAGTCTTCGTACTCTTTTTTAGTACAAAAACCAAAGACCTGCTCAACCATAGCACGGTTATACCAACTTCTATCAAAAAGAACTATCTCTCCAGCTCTTGGAAAGTGCTGAATGTACTTTTGATAGAACCACTGAGTTTTTTGCTCCTCTGTTGGTTTACCAAGGGCTACAACACGGTAATGCTTCTCATCCATATAACGAGTTACTCTACGAATAGTTCCACCCTTTCCAGCTGCATCACGCCCCTCAAAGAGTATAATCATTTTTTGATCTGTATCTTCAAGATACTTCTGTAACTTTATCAGTTCTGCCTGATAAGGTTTTAGTTTTTGCTCATCACTTCTCTTCTTTTGGGCTTTACTTTTTGTTCTGTTTTGTGACTTTGATTTTTGGTATCCGGCTATTAGTTCATCAAGTGAAACTTGACTTCCATCTACCTCAAATACGTTTTGTTCATTGTTTTGCATTTTTTTCCTTTTTTGTTTTTAAGAGACTTTTAATTGATTTTTCTTATGAGAAATTTTAACTCTAGTTACTTAGTTATTTATCAGCTACTTCTAATTATTTTACTCCTGATTAACTTGATTAATTCTTCAATTTAGAGCAATTTAGAGCTATGTATCTATTTACTACAATTTTATTACAAAAATACACTTTTTCAATTCGATAAATATCGTCATAATATTTATAATAAGTATGAAGGGAGACAATATTTATTAATTTTAACCCCTTATGGTATAAATTATAACTTTTTGGCTTTATATGAGCTCCTAAATGATTTAGTTACAGTTTGGTTACAGTTTAGTATCAAAACGTAACAAAAATATAACCGTTCTATTTTATAATTTCGTAATTTAAATAAAAAAAGGAATCTTCAAGATGACTAAAGCGATTAAAATAGCATTAGCTACTACAGTATTATTTACTTCACTTAATGCAGGTGACATTATCAAAGGAAGTGGTGCTTCTTTTCCATATAGCGTTTATCAAAAATGGATTAAAGCCTATAATAAAGAGACTGGCATCAAAATAGACTACATCAAAAAAGGTTCATCAAAAGGTATCAAAGATGCGAAGAAACGCTCAGTGGATTTTGCTGGTACGGATAAACCTTTAAGTCCAAAAGCATTAAAAGCAAATCGTCTGTATCAATTTCCAGGTGTTGTAGGTGCTATTACTATGGGTTACAATATTCCAGGTATTGATACACTTAAACTTAGTAGAGAGGCGATTGTAGCCATAGCCGATGGTAGTGTTAAGTACTGGGATAACGCGGTGATAGCTAAGGCAAATGTCGGTGTTAAACTTCCACATGAAAAGCTTACCTTTGTACACCGTGCAGATGGTTCAGGAACAACATATAACTTCACATACTACCTCAGTAAAGTATCTAAAAAGTGGAGAAAAAGTTTTGGTGCTAAAAAATCACTCTCATGGCCTGGAGATCACCATATAGGTGGGAAAACGAACTCTGGTGTAGCGGCACTTTTGAAACAGACAAAGTACTCTGTAGGTTACATCGACTATGCTGATGCTAAAAACAATGGGATAGCTATGGCGACACTAGAGAACCGTGAAGGAAACTACATAAAACCAACACTCAAGTCTTTCCAAACTGCAGCGGCGAAAGCTTCACTTGATCCTAAGAAAGATTTTTATGCTGTTATAGCTGACCCTAAAGGTGCTAACTCTTACCCTATGGTAGCTGCAACATTCATCTTAGTCCCATCAGAAAAAGCTGCTACAAATAAAAATGTTACTAAATTTTATAACTGGTGTTATCTCAATGGTCAAGAGATAGCGATGGGTCTTGGATTTGTTCCACTTCCGGACTCTTTAACAACAAAAATCAGAGCTTACTGGGAAGCTAAAGGGATTAGATAATCCCTTTAGTAATCTTAATGTAATCGAACTTTTATAAAATCCCACAACTAATTTTAATCAGGCGAACTTTATATGGAAAAAATATTTCAAAAACTCTCTATCAGCAGTGCTACACTCGTTTTTGTTATTCTCGTTGGTATCTTTATAACTCTCTTTAGCGCTGCAAAGCCGGCTATAGACGAGTTTGGATTTGACTTTATCACGAATCCTGAGTGGAACAAAGAAGTCAAGGTGAATGGCGAAGCCAGAGAAGGTAGCCTGGGCTATGTGGTTGATGAGCAAGCTTTGCCTGCTGAAGACGTCATTCTTGACGAGGACGACATGATACTCGACGAAGACGACGTGATTCTTGATGAAGACGAAGTCATGTTTGACGAAGATGAAGAGGAGTCCATAACAAAAACAATCTATGGTGGACTTGTGCCAATCGTTGGTACACTCCTTACAACACTTATAGCTCTAGTTTTTGCACTCCCTATCGCTATGGGAATAGCAGTTTTCTTAGCTGAGATAGCACCTAAAAACATCTCACATGTTGTAGGTATAGCTATCGAGCTTCTTGCAGCTATTCCAAGTATCATCTTTGGTATGTGGGGGCTTTACTACTTCGCTCCCATCATCGCGGACTTGGTTGGTGGCTATCAGGTTTCACTTCTCACTGCAGGACTTGTTCTTGGCGTAATGATTCTTCCCTTTATGGCGGCTATTACCAGAGATAGTATGAACACAACTCCTGGCGTTTTAAAGGAGTCCGCTTATGCGCTTGGTGCTACAAAGTTTGAGGTTATCAAAGATATCATCTTTCCATACTCACGAACGGGTATCATCGGCTCCATCATCTTAGCACTTGGTCGTGCTCTTGGTGAGACTATGGCAGTGGCGTTTCTTATCGGTTCGATTTTTGTGCTTCCATCGGCCATTAACGACCCCACTATCTCCATACCGGTTGCGATGGCGAACAACTTTGGTGAAGCGAGTGGCCTTGGAGAGAGCGCGCTTTTTTATCTAGCACTCATTCTCTTTGTTATTAGCTTTGGCGTTATCAGCGTCGCTAAATTTTACTTCTTAAAAAAGGCGCACTAGATGAGACTCTTGGCAAACAAAATATTTTTAACCCTCTCCGTTTTATCGGCGATGATAGGTCTCGCTTTTTTAGGGTGGATACTTATAACTCTTTTCATTAAAGGCTTAGGCTCTTTTCACTTCAATCTCTTTTTAAACGACCTTATCGATGGAGGTCTTAGAAACCTTATCATTGGTCAGTTTATTTTAGCAGGTCTTGCTGCGGCTATTGGGATTCCTTTGGGGATGGCAGCTGGTATCTACCTTCAAGAGTATGGCAAAGGAAGGTACGCTTCGCTTATTCGTGACTTGAGTGACATCATGATGTCTGCTCCTTCTATCGTGATAGGTGCATTTGTTTATGCAGTTGTAGTTGTACCCACTGGAGGAACAAGTGGTTTTGCAGGAGCGATTGCTTTGGCTATCATGATGATACCCGTAGTTATCAACACTACTGACAATATGCTCTCTCTCGTGCCTCGTGAACTTAGAGAAGCGGGAATCGCACTTGGTGCTTCAAAATATAGAGTAATTCTTGACATCGTTATAAAAGCGGCAAAGGTGGGAATCATGACAGGTATACTACTGGCGTTTGCCCGCATCATCGGTGAGACCGCGCCGCTGCTTTTTACGTCTGAGACGTCAAACTACTTTACTCTTAACCTTACCGAGAGTTTTCCCTCTCTTACGGTAAGCATCTACGACTTAGCGAACGAGCCTGAAGAGTCTAGCCGTGATTTGGCATGGGCTGCTTCATTTATACTTACAGTTTTGGTTTTAGTTATCAACCTCACTGGAAGATTTATCACAAGACACAAGGACTAAAACTATGCCTGTTATGAACATCAAAAAATTCTCTTTTACATATCCAAAAGTAGATCACCCCTCACTTCGAAACATCACTCTTCCCATAGAGCAAAATAAAATCACAGCACTCATAGGTCCAAGT
>JAYEJR010000120.1:0-9021 GCA_034660715.1 Campylobacterota bacterium
AGCAGCACGTGTTCCAGATCCAGAACGTATGATAAAAGCTTATAACCAAGCATCTGCAACACAAAATCTTCTTCGTGCATTTGCATCAGGTGGTTTAGCAGACTTACATCAAGTTCATAAATGGACTCAAGACTTTGCTCACCAAGGTGATGTGACGAAAAAATATGAAGCATTAGCAGAAGAGATTGGAAAATCTTTGCAGTTCATGGAAGCTTGTGGTATCACATCTAGAACATATAGAACACTGAGAGAGACTGACTTTTATACATCTCATGAAGCTCTTTTACTTCCATACGAAGAAGCTTTTACAAGAAAAGATTCTACAACTGGTGAGTGGTATGATACATCAGCACATATGCTATGGATAGGTGATCGTACACGCCAACTAGATGGTGCTCATGTTGAGTATCTTCGTGGTGTTAAAAACCCTATAGGTGTTAAA
Source organism: Campylobacterota bacterium (assembly GCA_034660715.1). Classification (GTDB taxonomy): domain Bacteria; phylum Campylobacterota; class Campylobacteria; order Campylobacterales; family Sulfurimonadaceae; genus Sulfurimonas. The sequence continues at coordinate 443 of JAYEJR010000120.1, forward strand.
GCTGGACCAACTATGAATCCAGAAGACTTAGTAAAACTATGTGCAGAATTAAATCCAGAGAATGAAGCTGGACGATTAAATGTAATAGTTCGTATGGGTGCAGGTAAAGTTGGTGATGGCCTTCCAGCTCTTATCAAAGCAGTTGAGAGAGAAGGACAAAAAGTTGTATGGTCATGTGATCCAATGCATGGAAATACTATCAAGTCTTCTAACAACTACAAAACTCGTCCAGTAGATTCTATCCTTACTGAGATGAAAGAGTTCTTTCAAGTTCATAAATCTGAAGGGACTTTTGGTGGTGGTGTTCACTTGGAGATGACTGGAAAAAATGTAACTGAGTGTATTGGTGGTAGTTTTACAGTGACTGAGGAAGATCTCTCTTCTCGTTACCATACTCACTGTGACCCACGTTTAAATGCTGACCAAGCATTAGAATTAGCATTTTTAATTGCTGACTCTTTAAAAGAGGGGCAAAAGTAGTTAAGAGCTTTTAGCTCTTAACTATTTTCTATCTCTTCTATCTTTTCCTCTATCTCAAATAGTTCTTCCATTTTTTGCTCATATAACTCTTCAAGCTTTTGGAGCTCTTTAGCTAGGTTACTTAAACCAATCTCTTCATAGCATTTTGGATCGGAGAGGCATTCATTTTTACTTTCTATACTCTTCTCCAGTTCTTCTATCTCTAAGGGTAGTTTTTCTAAAGCCATTTTCTCTTTAAATGTTAGTTTCATAACTTTAGGTTTAGACTTAACTTCATTCTCTATTAGAGGTTTCTGAGTTGCATCTTTCTCCATAGCAGAAAGTTCTTTTAACTCTTTTTCAAGTTCAAGATACTCACTATACTGCTGATGAGACTCCTCAATAGTTTTATCTGCTTGAAATATAAAGAGTTTTTTAGCAATTTTGTCTACAAAGTATCTATCATGACTAACTATAATAACTGCACCAGCAAAGTTTGTTAACTGTTCTTCGAGAATATTGATAGTAGGAATATCCAAGTCATTTGTTGGCTCATCTAAAATTAGGATATCTACATCCTTAGTAAAGAGTAGGGCAAGTGCTACACGATTTTTCTCTCCACCACTAAGTACTCCAACTTTTTTTTCTAAAAATTCACGAGGAAATAGAAAGTTTTTTAAGTAGCCATAAACATGAAGGTCTGCACCTCTTACACTTACTCTATCTCCACCATGCGGACAAAAGGTTTCTATCAGGTTTTTATCATCATCAAGCAGTTCTCTATGTTGGTCAAAGTAACCTACTTTAAAGTCTCCTCGTTTGATAACACCACTTGTAGGCTCCAGACGACCTAAAAGAGCTTTTAAGAGTGTTGATTTTCCACTTCCATTTGGTCCGACAATAGCGATAACATCTTTTTGTAAGATTCTTGTTGTAAACCCTTTAAGAAGCTCTTTCTCTCCAAGTTGTAAACCTAGGTCCTCAACTTCAAAAAGCATTTTTTGTCTGTTGATACTTTTATCACGATTGAAATGTTTTGCTTCTCGTTGTAACTCTACAGACATTTTCCTGATTTTGGCAGGGTTTGTTTTTGCTTCTTCTCTAAGGTTCATCAGTCTTTCTTTACGACCTTCGTTGCGTTTAAGTCGAGCTCGTACACCACGAGCAAACCATTCGTTCTCGCGTTTTAAAACGCCAAGAAGATTGTCATGTTGTTTTTGAAGTGTACGAATATACTCTGCTTTTTGAGTTAAGTAGTTAGAGTAACCACCACTGTACTCTCTTAAAGCACAATCATCCACTTCTACAGACTTTGTAGCGACTTGATCTATAAAGTATCTATCATGAGAGATGAAAACAAGAGTAAACTTTTCTCTAAGAAGAAGTTCTTCTAAAAACTCTACCATATAGACATCAAGGTGATTAGTAGGTTCATCAAGAAGTAATACATCAGGCTTCTGTAAAAGTAAAGAAGCCAGTGCAACACGGCGTTGTTCTCCACCACTTAAAAGTGATATAGGTTTGTCTTCGTAGCGTTTAAGATCAAAGTGTTGAATAATCCGCTCAATTTTATCATCAAGATTCCATGCATTATGGTGTTCGATATAGCGAGAGAGTTTTTCATGTTCCTCTATAAGCAGTTTATTATCAAAATCATCAGCTAGTTGTAGGGAGAGTTCGTTATATTTCTCTTTTGCAGCATTAAGTTCTTTAAGACCATGTTCAACTGCTTGACGAACATTATGTCCCTCAACAAACTGAGGACGTTGATCAAGCATTTTAACTTCAAGATCATTTTTTGTGATACGATTACCAGCATCCTGCATAAGCGTACCATTAACGATTTTCATAAGAGTAGATTTACCACTTCCATTTTTTCCAATGATAACGATTCGTTCACCCTCGTCAACATGAAAATTTACTTCTGTTAATATTTTTTGTGCGGAGTAGTGTTTAGATATGTTTTGTAAGTCTATAAGTGCCATTTATGCCTCAATGCATAGTTCACGAGCAGTATACCAATCTGATATACCTTTGTCGTTATATACATATTCTTGTTGTGATTTAGGAATAACAGAGTTTCTGAGTTTTGAACGTATGATTCCAATGATAATAAAACTAAGGAGAAAAACCCCTATAGCAATAAAATAATCATACATATACCAAGTTATTAATCCAATAATATAAGATGTGAATTGTAAAAATAGTCTTAAAAGTAAAGAAATTATTTTACATTTTTTAGTTTTTAACTTTGGTGTTGGCTCAATTTGGTTTATAAAATCTGTTTGCATAGTCTATTATATCAAATAAACTGTTGTATATAGCTACATTTCCATATGGCTAAACTATATTGAGTCACATAGACTAAATAAGCTTGATATTAAATTTTTTATTAACTATTTTTTGATAATATTACATGAAATAAACAAATACTAGGATTTAATTTATGGCAAAACATCAGTTTCAAACAGAAGCAAATCAGATACTTCATTTAATGATTCACTCTCTCTACTCTAACAAAGAAATATTTATTCGTGAACTTATTTCAAATGCATCAGATGCACTTGATAAGTTAAACATGTTAGTTTTAACAGATGAGCAGTATAAAGATGTGACTTTTGCACCTCGTATAGATATTGTTGCAAACAAAGAGGCGAAAACACTTACTATTAAAGATTCTGGTATCGGTATGAACGAAGAAGACTTGATGAATAACCTTGGTACTATTGCTAAGTCTGGAACGAAAGCATTTTTAGAAAATCTAACAGGGGATCAAAAAGAAGATTCTAACTTAATTGGTCAGTTTGGTGTTGGTTTTTATGCTTGTTTTATGGTAGCTCATAAAGTTGAAGTTACAACTAAAAAAGCTGGTAGTGACACAGCATTCTTATGGACAAGTAAAGGTGATGGAGAGTTTGACTTAGAGACAACTACTCAAGATGGTCATGGAACAACTATAGTTATGCACCTTAATGATGATGAAGATGAATTTTTAGAAGTACATCGTATAGATTCTGTCATTAAAAAATACTCTAATCATATCCCTTTCCCAATTTTTATGGATAAAGAGAAACAAATTGCTGCAGTAATGGATGATGAAGGTAAAGAAGAGTTAGAACCATCGCGAACAGAGATAGAAAATGAACAGATTAACCGTGCAAATGCTCTTTGGACTATCGCTAAAAAAGATGTGACTGATGATGAGTATAAAGACTTTTACAGCTCTATAGCACACTCAAGTGAAGAACCATTGACTTGGATGCATAATAAAGCTGAGGGTGCAGTTGAGTATACTACTCTCTTTTACATTCCATCAAAAGCACCAATGGATATGATGAGAATGGATTACCAAACTGGTATCAAACTCTACATTAACCGTGTCTTTATTACTGATGATGAAAAAGAATTAATGCCAACTTACCTACGTTTTTTACGTGGTGTAATTGATTCTAAAGATTTACCACTAAATGTTTCTCGTGAGATTTTACAATCAAACGCTGTTATGAATAAGATCCAGAAATCATCTGTTAAAAAAGTTCTTTCAGAATTAGGTAAAATGGCCAAAAAAGATGCTGCTAAGTATGAAGAGTTCTATTCAGAGTTCGGAAATGTACTTAAAGAAGGTCTTTATAGTGATATGGATAACCGCGAAAAAATCTTAGAACTTATGAAGTTTAATACTATCAACTCTGAGAAAACAGTAATGATAGAAGATTTTATAAGTAAGTATGAAGATAAGGTGAATAGCGAAGCTAGAGAGAATGCCCTGGGGCAAAAGAAAGAGATATACTACCTAGCTGGTAAAACGTCTTTAGCAATGTTAAAAGCTTCTCCTGCACTTGAGCGTTTTAAAGCTAAAGGTATAGATGTTTTAGTTCTAAATGAAGAAGTAGATACTATTATCTTCCCTATGGTTACTGACTACAAAGAGTATAAACTTGTTCCTGTTGCAGATGCTAAGTTTGAAGAGAGTGAAGAAGAGAAAAAAGCAGAAGAAGAAGTTGCTAAAACATACGAAGGTTTATCTAAGCAGTTTAAAGATGCTTTAGGTGATGCTGTTAAGTCTGTAGAGACTACATCAGACCTTGTTGACTCTCCAGTTGCTATAAAAGTAGATAAAGAAGATCCTTCATACATGATGGCTCAAATGATGAAGCAGATGGGTCAAGGTGGAGATACACCGGAACCTGCTCCAATTCTTCAAATAAATCCTAAACATGAACTACTTGAGAAGCTGAAAGACTCTTCAGATGTTAATCTTGTAAATGATGCTGCATTTGTATTACTTAATCAAGCCAAACTCTTTGATGGACAAGAGTTAAGTGACACAGCTGATTTTATTACTAGATTAAATAGAATTATTTCTAAAGCTTTATAGACATAAGAAGGTGCTTTTAGGGCACTTTTTTTACAAAATTATTGTTTTTAGTTATAACACGCTCTATTTTTGCTTCCTTTTATATAAATAATGTTACTTTACACAGATGAATGATACAGTGAAATTAGAAAGACGTAAAAACAAAAACAGAGAGATGCGGGATTTAGTTAGTTCAGCTAAAGAAACATGTAACTCTTTTTTTGGTGAAGAATTTATTTACGATGAAGTTGAAGCGATGGAAGAGTTAGGTTTGGATGATGAACTCATCCACCAACTTGTAGAAGACTATGTTATTCAAATATTAAAAGCGATTTCTGTTTTTGAAGAGTATATATTTGAACTTCAATCAAGTAAGGATGCTAAATCTAAGCTTGACTATACACTACTTAGGGAACTTGCCCATAAAAACCTTGGAGTTGCACGTAACTTGCGCATAAAAGATGCAGAAATTCTTTTACATGATTTGATGAAGAAGGATGACTTAGAACATCTTTACATATGTTTAGAAACTCTTCGTTCGTGTGCTATAGTACTCAAACCTGAATGTGCATTCGACACTATAAAACTTATAGAAATTAAAAGTACTTTTTAACTATTTTTTTAATGAGTGAGAAATTATCTCAAGTTTTCCTTTAGGAGCTTTTAGATAAGTTGTTTTCTCTTTTTTCACAGGCAAAGCAAAGGTAAGTAGTATAAAAACAAAAGAAAAAATAACCCCACCTAATGCACTAAGTATTAGCTTCAATTTAAAATCTTTCATTTATAGACCCCTCTGTTTATTTTTAATTATAGCACAAAGTTTTGTGACTTTAAATGCAAAAGAGCCACAATTAGCAATACTAAATGAGATTAGCTCGAATGACACTCAAAGATTTGAAATAGCTTCTAGCTCATTTCTCTGTAAACCATATGGAATAGTAAGTATAGAGGACCTCTATAAACAAAGTGATGATAAGTCATTTTGTAAAAAGAGTATAGAAGATTTTTATACAAAAAATAGAGATTTAAGGTATTTTACACAATCGATTTTAAAAGTCTACCAACGCTATCACATAGAGTTTAAAAAGAGTGAGTGTATAGTATATGCAAAAGGTCAAACTACTTTAAGTGAGTTACTTCTGTCAAAAGGTTTGGCAGTAAGTAAAAGAAGTTTTAAAGATAAAGAGTTTAAATTTTTATTTGAGAAAGTAAGTGATACAGCAAAACGAAATGGAGAAGGGCTGTGGGCTTCATCTATAAAAAATGATTGCAGCTCACAGATGCAGAAAAATTGAAACTACTGTTTATTATGTGTCATGTAAATCCAAAATTCTTTGTATGTATGTCCTTTGTTTAAAAAGAAAAATTGCAAGATTGAGACTCTGTAAAGTGTAATAATCATTTTTGCAAATGGAATGAAAAGACTCATTTTTACAAGAAAGGACTGTTCCTTATCACCCTTGGAACTAATCATCTCTTGCATTCCAATATTATTTGACAAATGCAATCCAAACAAAATAGAAAAAAGAAAATTTAGAATTAATCCAAAAATCATATAAGCAACAAAGTCCTGTTCAAACATTCCAATTATCATATATTTAAAGCCTAGTAGTTATTTTAGAAGAATTTTAACAAAATATACTTTGATTATTCATAACTTTTAATTCTATTTTTTGTAAAGAAAGTTCCAAAAGGAACAAGTGAAGCAATAAAGAAGATGATACTCTCTTTTATAGACCACTTAGTTTCTTGCCAAGCAACTATAAGTAAGTAGATGAATAACATAAAAAGTATTCCATGTATCATTCCAACTATTTTAGTGGCAACTGCTATACCCATCATATATTTCATAGGCATTGCTACAAACAGTAACAGCAAATATGAATAACCCTCTATAGTATTAATAGTTCCAAATTGACGGACTTTTTTGTTCATGAAAACTCTTTATTTTAATTTATTTGGAAGTATATAACCAAAAGGTAACAATTTAACTATAATGATTATAACTATAGAAAGAAAAACTTTTTTTAAACATCTTTATACTATACTTGCCCAACAAATTATGTATAAAGGTAATTTTATGGAAACTAACCTCGTATTAGAAGGGTTTAAATTTATGGGATTAGGAATGGGGACAGTGTTCTTATTTTTAGTTATTATGATTATTAGCATGAATATCATGTCAATTGTTGTGCATAAGTTTTTCCCTGAACCAGAAGTAAATGTAGGGTCATCATCGACACCTACAAAAAAAGATAATAATAGTGTAGTTGCAGCTATTACAGCAGCAATTAAACACCACAGAGAGGGTTAAGGATTATAATGGCTAAGAAATTTATAGATGTAATGGATACAACTTTTAGAGATGGCTTCCAGTCAGTATTTGGCGGTCGTGTTCTAATGAATGACTTTTTTCCAGCTGTAGAAGCTGCAAAAACAGCAGGTATAAACCACTTTGAGTTTGGTGGTGGAGCAAGATTTCAATCTTTATACTTCTACTTAAGAGAAGATGCTTTTGAAATGATGGATAAATTCCGTGAGATTGTTGGACCAGATGCAAATCTTCAAACACTAGCACGTGGTGTAAATACAGTTATGCTTGATACTGGTTCTAAAGAACTTATCGATCTTCATGCAAAGATGTTTAAAAAGCACGGTACAACTACAATTCGTAACTTTGATGCACTTAATGATGTTGAAAATCTTAAGTATTCAGGTGAAAGAATATCTCACCATGGACTTAAACATGAAGTTGTTGTAACTATGATGGATTTACCACCAGGTTGTCATGGTGCTCATGATGTTGATTTTTATGAAAAATCTCTTCGTGATATTTTAGATGCTGGTATTCCATATGATAGTATCTGTTTTAAAGATGCATCTGGAACTTCAAATCCTCAAAAAGTTTTTGAAACTATCAAAATGGCTCGTGGTTTAGTACCTGAAGGAACTCACCTTCGTTTACATACACATGAGACTGCTGGTGTTTCTGTTTCTGCTTATATGGCAGCATTAGAAGCTGGTATTGATGGTATTGATATGGCTGCTGCACCAGTTTCTGGTGGAACAAGTCAACCTGATATTCTTACTATGCTTCATGCAACTAAGGGGATGAATTTTGATCTTGGTGGATTAGAGATTGGTAAAATTCTTACTTATGAAAAAGAGTTACAATCTTGTCTTTCTGATTACTTCATGCCACCAGAAGCTACAATGGTATCTCCAGTGATCCCATTCTCTCCAATGCCAGGTGGAGCACTTACTGCAAATACTCAAATGATGCGTGATAACGACATCTTAGATAGATTTCCAGAAGTAATTGCTGCGATGCAAGAAGTAGTTGAAAAAGGTGGTTATGGTACATCTGTAACACCAGTTTCACAGTTCTATTTCCAACAGGCACTTAACAATGTAATGCAAGGTCCATGGAATGCGATAGCACCAGGATATGGAAAAATGGTTCTTGGTTACTTTGGTAAGACTCCAGTTGCTCCAGATCCAGAAGTAGTAAAAATTGCTTCAGAAAAGTTAGGTTTAGAACCAACTACTGAAAACGCAATTGATTTAGCAGATGCAGATCCAGCTAAATCTCTTCAACATGCTATTGATGAGCTTAAAGAAGCTGGTATAGAGATTACTGAAGAGAACATCTTTATTGCAGCAGCTTGTCAAGAAAAAGGTATCGCATTTCTTCAAGGAAAAGGCGAATTAAACGTACGTAAAATATCAGAAATGAAAAACGATTGTGAAGGAAGTTCAATGG
>JAYEJR010000121.1:0-1761 GCA_034660715.1 Campylobacterota bacterium
CTCACAAAGTGCTGATGAGTCTTCAGATACTGTTGATGCTGCTAACACTGCATTTGAAAATGTAACTATCAATGGTTCTACTACTGGTGCTCAGTTTACTGGTACTTCTGCTACTACTTTAGAGGGTGTTTATAACAAATAATAGACTCTCTTTCTACAAGGTTACAAAGAAAGACTTCTTTGTAACCTTGTAACCAAACTGTCACTTCCACGTAACACTTCTAAAACCTCCCTTACTTATAATTCGTCAAAATATTCCATAATTAAGACGGAGAAAACATGAAACTTATCCATTCACTCGGCCTGTCAGCTCTTTTGCTTGGTACAGCACTTAGTGCTTCAACAAATGAAAAACTTGTAAACTCTATAATCTCTCTTAGAGGTGATGTAGAAAACCTTTATACCGAGATAAAAGAGAATAAAGACTCTTATCACTCCCAGATGAAATCTCTCTCTATGCAGATTACTGACTCTGAAGCTCAGATCAACAGAAAAACTACAGCGATAAAGTTAGCAAAAAATGAGTTAGACAAAGTGACAACTCAGATAAAAGAGACTTCAACGGGAAACACAGAGATTAAGCCTTTGGTTTTAAACGCTCTTGTGCTCCTTGAGAAGAGTATCAAAGAGGGGATTCCTTTTATGGTTGAAGCTAGAGTTGCTAGCTTACACAAAATAAAAGCGGACTTAAATGATAACCTCATCACAAATGAAAAAGCCCTCGCTCTTACTTGGGCATCTTACGATGATACTATCCGTGTAACAAAAGAGATAGGACTTTTCAAACAGCAAATAGAAGTGAATGGTAAAAAAGTACTTGCTAAAATCGCTAAGCTCGGTTCAGTTGCCCTTTTCTTCTCAACACCAACTGATCAAGTTGGTTTTGTTGTTAAAGATGGTAGTAAATACTCTTATAAGCACATAACAAACCCAGAAGATATTAAAAAAATCGTAGCACTTTTTGATGCACTACAGAAGCAGATACGTACTGGATACTTTGAAGTCCCAAATGCTTTAGTTTTACAAGGAGCTAAATAATGAAAAAATTAACACTTATATTTTTACTACTAGTTGCTAGTTTAAACGCAGATGAGTTAAGCGATGCTTACCAAAAAGAGTATACATTCTTAAAAGCACAGAAGTCTGAACTTCAAAACCGTCTTAAAAAAGAGCAGAAGTTTCAAAAAAGAGAGCTTGCAAAAGCAAAAGCAAAAGTACAAAACTTACAAAACAATCTTGTAACACTTACTCAAAAAGAGCAGAAGGTACAAAAAAGCATAGAGAAGTCACTAGTGATGCTAGATGACAAAAACTCTAACAAGCAGATCTCTTCATCAGTTGTGATTCAAGCAAAATCGATGCTGAGTGATTATGGAATCACTGTAAATGATGCAAAAGATATGGATGTTGTCGTAGTGATGAAAAAAGCATTTGATGACACTTCAGCACTCTATGCAAAACTCTCTGGGGTTTCAACTAGTAAAGGCAAGTTCTACCTAGTCGATGGAACGACTGCAGAGGGTGACATCATCAAGGTTGGTAATGTAGCAGCTTACGGAATGAGCCCAAAAGGCAATGGTGCTCTTGCTCCCGCTGGAAATGGCGAGTACAAACTATGGAACAAAGACACTACTGCTGACGCTTCGGCATTTGCATCTTCACAAGTGAAACGCGATGTAAAAATCTTCATCTATGAAAACTTAGACAAAGATATAGAGTATGTTAAAGAGAAGACTATAGAAGATACACTAGAGGGTGGTG
>JAYEJR010000122.1:0-8983 GCA_034660715.1 Campylobacterota bacterium
AAAAAAATGGAACAATTTTTAAGTGAAGCGAAGTCGGCAAGTAGAGTTTTAAGTACTCTAAGCGGTAGTGATAAAAATAGAATTCTTAAAGAGATGGCATCAGCTTTAAGAGAAAACAGAAAAGATTTAGAAGTAGCAAATGCAAAAGATATGGAAGATGGAAAGAGAAATAATTTATCATCTGCACTTATGGATAGACTTTTTTTAGATGAGTCTCGCATAGACTCTATGGCAGTAGCAATAGAAGAGATAGCAGGACTAAAAGAGCCTGTAGGTCGTGTTTTGGATGGTTGGGTGACTGAAGATGGACTCAAGATTGAGAAAGTAAGTATCGCTATTGGTGTGATAGGTATCATATATGAGTCTCGTCCAAACGTTACTTCTGATACTGCAGCACTATGTTTTAAAAGCTCAAATGTTTGTGTACTTAAAGGTGGTAAAGAAGCAGAGAACTCTAACAAGGCTATCGCTAAAGTTCTCCAAGCAGTTCTGGCTAAAAACAATCTTCCAACAGCACTGATCTCTTTGATACCAGATTCTTCGCGTGAAGGTGTTAACAAACTTATAAAAATGGATAAGTATGTTGATCTTATCATCCCTCGTGGTGGAGCAGGGCTTATCAAGCATGTAAGTGAAAACGCAACTGTAAGTGTTGTAAAACACGACAAGGGACAGTGCCATACTTATATAGATAAAGATGCAAAAATAGACAATGCAATAGCTATAGCTATAAACGCTAAGGTCCAACGTCCAGGTGTATGTAACTCTATGGAGACACTTCTTGTAGATAGTGCAATTGCTAAAGATACTCTGCCAAAGTTAAAGGTGGCGTTTGATGAAGCACATACTGAGTTAAAAGGGTGTACAAATACTCAAGCCATTATAGATGTGGCGGATGTAACAGAAGAAGATTTTGATACAGAGTACTTAGCAAACATCCTAAATATAAAAGTTGTTGATGGTGTTAATGGAGCTATCGAGCATATAGTGAAGTTTGGTTCAGGTCACTCTGAAGCCATCATCACTGAAAATATCTCATCTGCTGAAGTGTTTCTAAATGCCATAGATGCTGCTGCTGTTTATGTAAATGCTAGTACACGTTTTACTGATGGTGGAGCTTTTGGTTTTGGAGCTGAGGTTGGTATAAGTACAAACAAACTTCATGCTCGTGGACCTATGGGAATAGAAGGTCTTACAACTTACAAGTTTAAAATCTACGGACAGGGGCAGACTAGATAGTATGAGTTACTTTCCAGCTTTTATAAAACTTGATAATAAAAAAGTCTTGTTAGTAGGGGGTGGGAACATCGCTTTAGAGAAGCTGGAAAAACTACTTGACTTTACAAAAGAAATCTCTTTGATATCTCTTGAGTACTCCCCAGAAATGTTAGCACTTATAAAAGAAGAAAACCTCTCTTATCAGGTGAGAGCTTATAGAGTAGGGGATATCAAAGAGAGTGCTATAGTCATTGTAGCAGTTGATGATATAGAGCTACAAAAAGAGATATTTGAAGAGTCTAAAGAGTATAAATGTTTATGTAACTCAGTTGACTCTGTTGAGTATTGTGATTTTATTTTTCCTTCGTATGTAAAAAAAGAGGAGTTAACTGTGGCTGTCTCTACATCAGGTAGCTCACCTGCATTTGCAAAGTACTTTAGAATGTATCTTGAAAACTTAGTTCCAGATGGTGTTTCAGACTTTTTAAAAGAGATGAAGGCTTTGAGAAGTTCTCTTCCAAAGGGAAAAGAGCGAATGAAGATGCTTGATGAAAAAGCTAAAGAGTATGTATCTTCTTGGAACAAAGCTTAGTTTTTAGAACTTTATACTCTCGTAGGCATCTCCTATACTGTTTGCTTTGTTCGAAACATACAATAGTATAGCGGCATTTAGTTTTGCAAGGCCTTCTAAGTCATCAGTTTTGATATCATAAAAAGAGGGGTCAACTATCTCCTCACTGAGAGTATCATTCTCTTGTATCCATAGAGTCCCTTTTTTAAAAAGCTCAGGTGTTCCTTCGTTTCCTTGTATAAGTGCAAACCTCTCATACCTACTACCAAATATCTCTATATACTTCTTGACATAAGGTTTATGGTGAACACCAGTGATAGCAAACTGAGAGTTAGTAATATTTGGAAGTTTCTCTAGTGTGTTAAACGCTGAACGTAGTCCTAGAATGTTACGTAGGTCTGTGAGCAGATGTAGCTCTTGAAGGTACTCTTTTCTATCAAAGAAGTGTAGGTTCTCAAGTTTATCTAGAGAGTTATAAAGCTCTTTTGTTGTAACTCCACCTTTAGCGGGTTGGAGTTCATCACCCACTATTACTAAGTTAAGTTCACTGCTTTTAAGTGCTGCACATATCATAGGAAGTAAGTAAGGGTTTTTTGCTTTTCCATCAAAAGGGTAACCAAGCTCTATAGAGTTCTTTATCTCATTTTGTACACTAAAGCTATCAAGTGCACTAAGTGCTCCTGAGAACTCTTCTGTAGTTTCAGGTTTGAGTCTCCAGCCTATCAAGAGTGCAGCTGTCTGTGTGGGTGTTGCAGTGGCGTTTAATATCTGAGTCATCATATCTTTTGACTCATCATAAGTTAAGTCTCGATTACCTTTAGGACCAGTCCCTACAGCTTTTATATATGTTTTAAAGTCCATATTTCTCTCTTTATATTTGAAAGTAGTTTATTAAAACCACTTAAGGTCATCTCTAAGCGAGACAACATTTCCTACTATTATAGTAGCTGGTGTTGGAATACCTTTGGCTTTGTTGACGATGTTCTCAAGGGTGCCAGTAACAACTAACTGCTCGTTTGTAGTACCTTTTGATATAACAGCTATAGGATACTCTTTAGGTTTTCCGCTCTCTAGAAGCTTTCTAGATATTTTGTGCAAGTTATGAAGTCCCATTAGAAAGATAAGTGTCTCATCTGCACTAAACTCATCCCAGTTTACTTGAGGAGCTTTCTTATCTGCTGTTTCATGTCCTGTGATAACACGAAAGCTTGTTGCAATGCCACGATGAGTAACCGGTATACCTGCATAAGCTGGAACACTTATAGCAGAAGTAACACCAGGGATGATTTCATATGCTATGCCTCTCTCTTTTAGATAGAGTGCTTCTTCTCCACCACGACCAAAAACAAAGGGGTCACCACCTTTTAAGCGTACAATAGATTCATACTTCAGTGCAGAGTTATATATGGTGGTGTTTATCTCATCTTGAGGCATGATGTGGTGTTTATTCTCTTTACCAACATAGATGAATTGACATCCATCTTTAGCTTCTTTGAGTAGGTCTGGATTTGCTAGTTTATCGTAGATGATAACATCAGCACTCTGTATGACACGAAGTGCTTTGATAGTTAGGAGTTCAAGGTCACCGGGACCAGCCCCTGTTAAGTATACTTTTGACATAAGGCATTTTATACTATATTTCTTAAAATGGAGTCTTTGAAGTGTTTATAATTTGAACAGAAGGGAGATGAAAAAAAGTCTTAGAGATATCTTTTGATATCTCTTATAAGAGCAGTTAAATGCTTTTGATACTGATCGGCTAAGTAGCTTCCATCTTCTGAATTTGTAAGTGTAGACTTTATATCATTTGCAATATTATGAAGATTGTCTGCACCTATGTTCGCAGTTACACCGATAACATCAAGGAGTAGTCTATCTGCTCCTCGCATATCTGCTGTTTGAAGAAAGTCTTTAAGTTTTTGTGCTGAGTCTTGGTAGTCTTCTATAAACTCTGTAAGTATCTCTCTATAAAAGCCTTCATCGCCACCACAAATCTCTAAGCCTTTGTCACCGTTAAGCTCTTTTGTCATTACTACTTCGATAAGGTCTTCATCCTCAACTTCTTTTTGCTCGTCACCTGTATATGCATAAAAGATGTCATAGAGTGCTCCCATTCTTAATGGTTTTTCTAACTGCTCTGCCATCCCAGCATTTTTCATCTTAGCTATATCGTCAGATGCTGTGTCACCACTAAGTGCTACTACTAGTATGTGGTCGCACTTAGGATTTTTTCTTATCGCTCTTGTTGCTTCAAAACCATCTACTCTTGGCATATGTGCATCCATAAGAACCATCAAAAAGTCAGTGTCTTTTTCAAGTATATCAAGTGCCTCTTGTCCATCATCTGCAAGAGTGACATCTATGCCACTACCTGCTAAAAGACCTGTAAGTACCTTCTGGTTGATGAGGTTATCTTCAGCTACTAAGATTCTTTGACCCGAAAATTCAGTAAAGTTATGTTTTGTGATTTTATCGTGTGAAGGGACCTGGCGTTTGTGAATAGCTTTTGTCTCTACAGCAGCTTCTTGAGATATGGTTTCTTCTCCAAAGTCTCCTTCTTCACTGCCACTAAAATCTGTATCAAAGTCATCATGAGTATTTTGAGCTGAAGGTGTATCTTCTTGAGTCTCTATGTTTAATTCTTCAAGCTGTTGAGATTTGTTATCGAGTTCTTGGATAAGAATTTCTTTTTCGATATCTTCTTTCTCTTGATTTGTATTAGAAAGATTATTTTTTATTATTAGTGATATCGCCACAAGAACTACTATAAAGATAACAGCGATTATTTCATATAAGTACTCTTCAAGCATATTAAACTCTCTTTTTTGTTAATGATACCCTATATAAATTTAAATGTAAATTATTTGTTAGATAAGTTTTAGTATAATCTCTATAAATAAATCAATAGGCTTTTTTGTGCAAAACATCCCTCATATCCCAGTTCTATACCGTGAAGTAATTCAAGCATTTGAAAATATCGATAGTGGCATTATCATCGACTGTACTATGGGTTATGGTGGACACTCATCTATGATACTTGAAGCAAATCCTAACATCAAACTTATCGCTATAGATCAAGACCAAACAGCGATAGACTTTTCAACAGAGCGACTAAGTAAGTATGGAGATAGAGTTAGTATCAGAAAAGGGCGCTTTTCAAATGTCATAAAAGAGATCTTAGAAGAGGTTGATGCAAGTGAGATTAAAGGACTTCTAGCTGACATTGGCGTTTCATCCCTTCAACTTGACCAGAAAGATAGAGGTTTCTCTTACGAGAGTGAGAACCTTGATATGAGAATGGACAAAGATGCTCCTCTTTCTGCAGAAGTTGTTGTTAATGAGTACTCAAGTAGTGAGTTAGAAAGTATCATTTTAGAGTATGGTGAGTTAAGAAACTATAAAAAACTTGCAAGTCAGATAGTGAAGAATAGACCTTTTTCTTCTGCAAAAGAGCTAAGTGATACTCTTAAAAATGACCTTCCTCGTGGAAAAAACATACACCCTGCAACACTCCTTATGCAGGCTATTCGTATAGAGGTAAATGATGAGCTAGGTGAACTTAAATCACTTCTCTCTTCACTATCAAACGCCGGTCTTAGTGAAGCTCGTGTAGCTATCATATCTTTTCATTCACTTGAAGACCGTATAGTAAAACAGGAGTTTATTAAGTGGTCTAAGTCTTGTATATGTCCGCAAGAAGCTTTTAGGTGCGAGTGTGGAAACAACCACTCATTGGGTAAGATTGTTACACGAAAACCTCTTATGGCAAAAGATGATGAACTTAAAGAGAATGTACGTAGCCGAAGTGCAAAGATGAGAATCTTTCAAATGGATAACTAGATGAGTGAAAAAAGTGAACTCTTAGAGGAGGTAAATCTTGTTTTAGTTCCTAAGAAAAAACTAAACTTCATTTACTACCTTCAAGTGCTCTTAACACTTACTTTCATAGCTGTGTTCGCTTTTCCAAAAGTCTATATAACACAGCAAATTTACTTCAAAAGTCGTGATATCTCAAAACTAAAACGCGAGTACGACACTCTCAAAGAAGAGAACAAAATTATTAGTGCATCTGTAGAGTCGATAAGGTTCAAAAACCAGATACTTGATACACTGTTTAGGATAGATAAATGATTCGTAAAGTCATAGAGTTCGCTATAGAAAAACCGCTTTTAAACCACATACTTCTTATATTTATATTTTTACTCTCTGTATTTGCATACATAAACATTCCAAAAGAGATATTTCCTCCAACTCAGATGGATAAAATAACTATCAGTGGTGGCTATGTTGGAACATCTGCTGATATCTTAGATAAGATGGTTGTACAAACCATAGAAGATGACCTACAAAATATAAATGAACTAGAAGAGGTAAAAACAAGTATCAAAAATGGTTCTTTTAGTGTTATGGCAGATATAAAAAGTGGTTCGGATAACATCAGTGTTTTAAATGATGTAAAAGATGTCATTAGTGGTGTGAAAAAAGATTTGCCTGCAGATATGACTGAACCAGTTGTTAAGGTAAAGACTCATGATTTTCCTTTAGTGCTGATAGCTCTATCGGGTGATGTAGATAAGCAGATACTCCTTAAACGTGCGGAAGAACTCAAAACAGACTTGAGTAGGTTCAAGGAGTTAAGTGGGATAACTATTCGTGGCGATGCTGATGAAGAGTTAGATATTAAGCTTAACAATGAAAAAATAAAAGCTTATGGACTTCAACCTGCTTTAGTGGTAAACGCCATAAGAAACATCAGTTCTATTTTTCCTGTAGGAACTATCAAAGAGAAGGCACATCATCTCTATATCTCTACTTATAATGGTGAAAAAAGTGCAAAAGATGTGTCTGATACTATCATCGGTGTAGGTGGTTTAAAGCTTCGCATAGGTGATATTGCAGATGTCTCTTTTAAACTCAGTGATGAGACAGAACTTTCCCACTATAACGGTGTGAGAAATGTTTCTTTAAATATTACAAAGTCCAAAGATGGAAATGCCATCGCACTTGTTCGTGAGATACGTAAGGTTTTAAAAGAGGAGAAGCTAAAGCATACAAACTTAGAGTATGACATCTACACTGATACTTCTATATGGATCAAAAACCGTCTTAACACAGTTTTCTCAAATATAGCGTTTGGGCTTATGCTTGTTTTTATCGCTATGCTTATTTTCATAAACCGAGGGATTGCATTTGTCGTGGCATTAGGGATACCTGTGAGTTTTATGATAGGTCTTATCACTACAGAAATCATGGGTGATAGTATGAATATGCTTTCACTCTTAGGTGCTCTTATAGCGCTTGGCATGTTAGTCGATGAAGCAATCGTCGTCTCTGAAAACATCTATAGGCACCTAGAAGAAGGTATGGAGAGAAAAGAGGCAGTTATAACAGGAGCTACAGAGATGTTTCCTGCAGTACTAACTGCTACTATGACTACGGTATTTGCATTTTTACCTATGCTTCTTATGACGGGTGATATGGGAATGTTTATAAAAATTATTCCTATCATGATAACTGTTTTACTTCTTTCATCTCTATTTGAAGCATTTTACTTTTTACCACTTCATGCACATGACTTCTTAAGAGTTTCTCATAAAGAGAGTTTTACGAAGAAGTTTTGGATGAAAATGTATGCTTTTTATAGCATGATATTGCATTTTCTTTTTAGAAGAAGATACATCTCTTTGGCATTTATAGTCATAAGTATTCTCTCTTTAACATTTGTGATGATGAAAAACTCGAAGTTTCAACTCTTCCCTGATTTTGATACTACTCAAGTTTATGTTTACGGAAAAGTAAATATAAACAATGAACTAGAAGATACTGAAAAGACTGTTACAAAGATAGAAAACCTACTCCTAACAAACATAGATAAAGATAGTGTTTCGTCTGTAACTTCCGTTGTTGGTTTTAAGATGGACTCAAAAAATCAAGCTGAACTAGGTGAAAATGTTTTTCATATATTTATAGATCTAAACGAAAGAGTTCCTGTGAACTTTTTTGACAAATATATAGGACCTGTTCTCTCAGTAGAAACATCTGAAGAGCATAAAATAAGAGAAGACAGTGCAAAAGAAGTAGCAGAAAAAATCAAAGAGATGATAAAAGATATGTACACTCTTAAAGATGAAAAAGGTCTTTTAGTCTTTGAAGAGTTAGTAGTGAAGGTACCAGGGGCTGGTGTTGTTGCAAATGATATTGAGCTGGCGTTTAGCTCAAAAACTTCTTCTGATGTTATGCCTTCCTTAGAGTTTTTAAAAGAAGAATTATCAAACATAGAAGGTGTCTTTAACATCTCAGATGATGCTGACTTAGGTGAGAAAGAGTTAAAACTAAGAGTAAACAAGTATGGTCAAGAGTTAGGTTTTAATGAAGAGCTTATCTCTTCAGAACTCCGTGCTTACTACTTAAAAGGGGAGTATGGAAAACTATTTAATAGTAATGGCTTAATCCGTATTAAGCTAGAGAGTAATATAAACAAAGATATCGACTCCATCAACAATATAGAGCTTCAGGTGCCATCCACAGATCAGTTTGTCGTCTTAAAAGACGTATGTGACTTTGTTTATGTACAGAGTTTTGTAACACTTAAAAAAGAGGATGGAAAAAGAATACGAAGTCTTTTTGCATCTATAGATAAAAATGTCATTACCTCTTCGGAAGTAATGGCAAAAATGCAATCAGCATTTTATGAGGTAAGAGCAAATGATATAACTTTAGAGGTTAAGGGTGAAGAGCAGGAAAATAAGAAAAATCAAAAAGAGATGATGCAGTCTGCCGTAATAGCGATATTTTTGATTTTTATAACACTGGTATGGCTTTTTGATTCTATTATAAAACCTTTTATCGTTATCAGTACGATTCCTCTTGTTTTACTTGGCGTTTATGTTGGTCACTGGGTGATGGGACTAAACATGACTATGCTTGGTATGATAGGTATAGTAGGTCTGTCAGGTGTTGTTGTAAATGATGGGCTTATTATGGTTGACTTTATCAAAAAAGCTAAAGATACTGAAGAGTTGATGAGTCGTGCAAAAACACGTCTTCGTCCTATTCTTTTAACATCCTTAACGACTGTTTTAGGACTACTCACACTCATCTTCTTTGCATCAGGTCAAGCGATGATACTACAGCCTATGGCAGTATCACTTGGATTTGGTATAGCTTGGGCTACAGTACTTAACTTGCTCTATG
>JAYEJR010000123.1:0-29927 GCA_034660715.1 Campylobacterota bacterium
CTTTAATGCCTAACTCTTCATGATTAAGAATATCAACCTCAAGTTCGCCATATGACTCTTTAAGAGCTTTCTCAACATCGGCAGCGATACGTTCTTTGTTCTCTTCTTTTACAACAACTCTATCTATAACAACTTTTATCGTATGTTTTTTCGTCTTGGAAAGTTCTATCTCGTCATCAAGACGAACCATAACGCCGTCTATCATCGCACGAACATAGCCCTTATGGACTAAAGACTCAAGCATATCAGCATAAGAGCCTTTTTTCTCTCTTACTAAAGGAGCTAAAAGTACAAGTTTCGCACCCTCTGGAAGTTTTGCTACTTCACCGATAATGTCAGAAGCAGACATTTGAGAGATAACCTTGTGACACTTATGACAGTGTTGAACTCCTACACGTGCATAAAGAAGCCTAAAGTAGTCATATATTTCTGTGATTGTACCAACAGTAGAACGAGGATTTTTTGAAGTAGTCTTTTGATCTATGGCTATGGCAGGAGTAAGCCCTTCTATCTTATCAACATCTGGCTTACCTACACGGTCAAGAAACTGTCTAGCATAA
Organism: Campylobacterota bacterium; assembly: GCA_034660715.1. GTDB lineage: Bacteria > Campylobacterota > Campylobacteria > Campylobacterales > Sulfurimonadaceae > Sulfurimonas. Next base: position 561 of record JAYEJR010000123.1, read on the forward strand.
GAGGAGAGTGACTCCATATAACGGCGTTGTCCCTCTGCATAAAGTGTATCAAACGCCAGTGTAGACTTACCACTACCACTGATACCAGTCATAACGACTAACTCATTTTTTGGTATAACTAAATCAATATTTTTTAAATTGTTCTCTTTTGCACCAGTAATAGTGATTACATCTTTTTTTCTCAAATTTTGCCTTTTATATATCTATACAGTCTGTTTTTTTCTTATATTTTATATCTATTAGTTCGAAATGCTTTCTTGCATAAGCAATCTGCCACTTCTCACGACCTCTTAATTCACTCTCTTTTGTACTTCCCTTAGTTTCTATAATAAACGAACCTTCGCTCTCATCATGCTTAATCACCGCAAAGTCGGGGTTATATGTTCCTAATGGTGTTTTAATTTTAAATCTATTCGGAAGTTTTGTGAAAAATTTAAAATCTCTATCTGCACAGTTTATAAACTTTTTTTCAATTTCAGAATCCCACTGTTCAGCTTCATAAAGTCCGCTTACAGTATCCTCTAAATCATACCCAACTTGTTCCATTGGAAAGATATTACTAAACTCATAGTAATCATCTGTTTTTTTATAAACCAAGCCACTATTGCTTAAAGTATCAAACATAACATACTCAAAAGCTTCTAAAGCCTCTTTAACGTATGCATCGCTATTTTTTACAAACTCTTTTGTAAACTTATCATATCCAGTTCTCTCAAATATTTCGATTATTGTCTTTCTTGAGAGACCTATTTCTTTCTCAATAATTTCTACAATGTTTGGTAACTCTTCTTCATACTCTAGCTTGAAGTTTTTTTCGTCTTCTACATAACCATCAAAACTACTATTTAAACTACCAAACTGTTTTCTGATTTTTTTCTCTCTAACTTCTATGTTTTGAAGTTTATCAACTACGTCATCTATATACTTTGAACTATTTAAACTAATCTCGTAAATTGTTTTCTGTTTTAATTTTTTCCATAACTCTTGAAACTCTTTTAACTCAGCTTGACTCTCTCTTCTTGACACTGTTTTTTTCTTTCTAGTGTCATTTGGTTTTGCACTATCATAAACGCCACTTACTTCATACTCTAGCTGTAAATTTTTTGCAAACTCGTCAAAACTCTCATTTGCAATAACGGTAAGTCTATTGATATTTTTATCATTAATTCTCTCACCCTTAGAGTCAACCGCAAGTCTAACACCTCGACCTAAAATCTGGCGTTTTTTCATCTCTGATTTTGTATCATTTAGTGTCGTTATAAAAAATACGTTTGGATTATCCCAGCCCTCTTTTAAAGCACTGTGCGAAAATATAAAACTTGTTTTCTCATCAAAACTTAAAAGTTTTTCTTTATCTCTCATGATTAAATCATAAGTTTTTTTAGCGAGTTTTCTGTCACTATCGTTGCTTTTCAACTCATCCACAAAACCACTCTTGCGTTTAGCGAAGTATGAAGCATAAACATCTACTGCGTTTATATCTTTAAAGCTTTCAAACTCAACCTTGTACTTGTCAAACGCGGTGCAAAAATAATTCTCAATCCAACCATCTTCTTCTTTTAAAAAGTTAGCTACCTTATCTATGAAAAAAAGACTTAGTACTTTAATGTTTTTCTTTTTTAACTCTTCAAACTTTTGCATATGAAGTTTTATTGCTTCACTTATCTGCTGTTCTTGTATTTGGCGTTTCACCTGTCCATTTACATCATGAAGCTCTAGTTTTAGTCCGTTTTCAAACTGTATAAATAACTCTTTAAAATTAATCTCATCTACTATGAAACCTGTATATATAGGATTTTTAGTTTTATCTTTTAAACTATCATCACCTTTAATTTTCACTGTTTTTTTGACAAACTCATCTTTGTTGTTAACTATCAACTCAAGTGAGGCAACTGGTCTTTTTGATTTTTTATCTATCTCAATTTTGAGTACATTTACATAAATGTCATTTATAGTTTGGTTCTCACTCAACGCCATAACGTCTATCTGTTTTACAAGTCCATTTTCAAGGGCTTGTTTTGGGCTTAGGGTATAGAGTAAATTATAGTGGTTTTTATGCGTAGCGGAGTAACGCAGAGTAAAAAGAGGATTTAACTCTGATATAGATGTTTTAGAGAGTTCGCTCTCCATATTTTGAGGTTCATCCAAAATCAAAATTGGATTTGTTTTTTGCAATGACTCTTTAGGAGTACCAACAAAACCCTCTCTTGGCATATTTAGTACAGTTCCAGCTCTCTTAAAACTATCTATAGTCATTACCATTATCTGAAGATTGTCATCTCTTATGAAGTGTTTTAGAGTTCCCAAACGTGACGAATCGTACTCAAAATACTCATAAAGAAAGTTAAACTCTCCTTTAAAATGGTTTGTCATACTTTTAAGTGAGTTTAAAACACCTTCTCTTATGGCAATAGATGGCGTTATGATGATAAACTTATTCCAGCCATACTTTGAGTACATCTCAAGTATTGTCTTGATGTAAACATAAGTTTTACCAGTTCCTGTTTCCATCTCTATACTAAAATCAAGACTTTCCAAGCTCTCACTCAGTTCCACTGAGTTTGCTTTTTGAATGGAGTTTAAGTTCTCTAAAATCGTCTCCTCATCAATAGTCAAAACATTAGAACAAACAGCTTCACCATCAAATATATCATACTCACTATCTAGTTTACTCTGAGTACTAAATAAATCTAGTGTCGCGTTTATAGCTTTTGTTTGGTGGGGCTGGGAAAGATATTTTATTTGCATATTTCTTTGTCCAATAACTCAAGCTTACATAAAAAATATTTTAATGATTCATTTTTAGTGTAATCAATATCTTTCTTTGATGTTAAAAATTTTTTAAATAGTTCTTTTTCATTTAATGACTTTCTTGATGGGAATTTCTTCTTTAAATCTTCTTTAGATTTACTATCACTTCTTTCCCATGCCGATAACATCCAAGCCTCAATTTCCTTTGATACAACAGAAACAATTGTATTCTTAAAATCATCTATGGAAATTTTCTTTTTATACCATTCTTTTAATTCTAAGATACATGTGAACTTCACACCGGTTGTGCATTGAGTATCTAAATCTACAAGTATCAAAACTTTCTCACACCCTCTTTCGAATAATGCTTTAATATCTTTATGCATTGATGGCTTACTCAATATTCTACAGCCTTTGCCACCTGATGAAGTTACAGTAATGTCTTTTTTAAACTTTGGTTTAAAATAATGTTCAAAAAATAATTTATCGCTATCACCTTCTACAATTAAACCAATTTTCATCTATGCATCACCTAAGTCATCTAAAATACCAATTTTAATCATTTCAACTATATCGTCTTTATATATTTTCATAATTTTTTTAATATTTGGAATATCTTTAGCTCTTTTTCCTTTTGTATCTCCATCATAATCTCGAAACATAAAAAGTATCTCATCTAGTTTTAGCTGTTGTAATATTTCAGTACTGTGAGTTGTGAAAAACATTTGTTTATCATCATCCCGCATAGTATTTAAAATAGTAGATAACACTTTCATATGCATATGACGTTCAGGCTCTTCAAATATTAAAGCTTGAGATACTTTATCTCCCTGTATGGCACTCATTATTGCTAGGTAATGTAGTGTACCATCAGATATTTCTCTAATACTTACTGGATATACTTTATCATTAAGTTCTTCTTTAAATACCAATGTTGGAATTGATTCATTATAAACACTAATTGAATTAACCAGTGCTACTTCTCCAATTAGAGAAATTGATATCTCATCAAAAATAGTTTTATCGTTTTTATACAGGTAAGCTAAATATTCAGGTAAATTTTGTCCACTCTCTACTAAATAATTAACACCATATTCTCCTGGTCTTTTTATTTCATGTGTTTGAAAATAATATCCTGAAAAAAGATGATTTTTACAAAATATAAAGCTAAATGTGAGTGGTCTATCTAATCTCTCATCATCTCCTTTGGAAACATTCAATGCAAAAAGTTTTTTAATAATCTCTTGGGTTGAATCATGCCTAGTTGAAATATTGTAAAATAATGTATTGTTATTGTATGAAAAATCAAAACTTCTATAGGTTTTTTTATTAAGTTCATCGTTATAGTAATGATAATTTTCTATACTAGATTCAAGCTTTCCTATTATTCTTAGTCCAAACCCATCAGTTAGGTCAGCAGAATCTATTTCAATACTTTTTATCTTTCCTTTAATTACAATATCTATACTTGTTTTTTTTGTTTTAAAGTCTAGTACAAATAAAAATAAGAAAGTAAGACTATAATCTATTAATTCATTATCTATTAAGACTTTATTCTTGACTTTAAAACTAGCATTAATATTTATCTCATTCTCTTCATAATGATAATTTTTTATGTTATCTATTCCAATATTTGCAATGGCAATAGTAGTATTTTTATATAATAAATCATTTAAAAACTTCAATACACTTGTCAGATTACTTTTACCACTATTATTGGGTGCTATTAAACAATTCAACTTTCCAAATTCAAACTTACTTTTGTAAAAACTTTTAAAGTTGTGTATATATAGGCTTTCTAACATTACATTTGACATTCTCACTCCTATAAAGTCTCTAAATCAAGATTAGAGTGTAAGTTTAGTTTTACACTATCGCCTAGGGCTTTTTCGTAGCAGATTAGTTTTGCAGCTTTTGGTACTGCATTTACTATGTCGTTTGCTATTTCTTTATCAAAACAGAAGTAAAACTCTCGTTCGTCTTCATAGAGTTTTATGAAGTTGTAAACACCACTTTGAAGAGTCTGCGTTTTAGCACTTAGAGTGAAGCCATTTTTGAGTCCTATTTCATAAACTAAGTCTAAAGGTTTTGCACCCTGCGTTAAGATATTTTCTTGAAACACGCTCATTTTTAACATTTTTTCTATTGTCTCTAGTGAATCATTTGGTCGTTTTTTTAGCTCTTTGAATTTTTGAAAGTTTGAGTTATCTAGGTAGAAAGATTTGAATCCATCTTTGTAGTCTAAATTTTTTATAACCTTTTTTATACGTGCTTTAGTGATGTCGCTTATTCTTTTGTAGTTATTTTTATAAGCTTCACTTTTTTCATCTGTGGCTTCTGGAAGTTGAACTAAGATGTACTTCCTATTTCCACCATCTTCTGCGTTTAAGTCCATAACTGCATGAGCTGTAGTTCCGCTTCCTGCAAAGAAGTCTAGGATTATGTCGTCATTGTTAAAATTAATCATTTTTATCATTTGTTGAATAATGTAAATTGGCTTTGGAAAACTAAAAATATCTTTATTCTCAAATAATTGCTTAACTGAAACTGTTCCATTTTGATAGTTTACTTCTTTCTCATCCCAAATTGTCTTAGCACTTGTTCTTTTTTCACCCTCAGGATTATCTAAATAATCTATTTGAAATATATCCCAATCTTCTTCATAATTTCTAGTTATCTTTTTTGCAACTATAAATTTAATATCTTTTGTTATTTTATCTCTACTCCATCGCCATGAACCATCTTCATTAGTGGTAGGTTTAACAGGAAGCACTTCAATATGAAATTCATCGGATTTATTTAAAGAGATCTTCTTATTTATTGGATTGATATAAATCGGATAATATAAAGATGGTCTATCTGAACGTCGCCAAGCACCACCTCTTTGTCGCAATCCTAATAGTCTATAGTTTTTATTATTATCATCAAGAAGTTTATACTCTGCTTTTAGTTTTTCACCCAATGGTAATCCAATAATACTTTCTCTATTATTTTTACAATATACTAACAAGTATTCATGGACAATTGCTAAATCGTCACCAGACTGAGAACCCCTAGGATTAGTTTTTAATATTATTTGTCCAACAAAATTCTCTTCCCCATAAATCTCATCCATAACCTTTCTTAGGTTATGAACTTCATCATCATCAATACTCACAAATATAACACCATCATCTTTAAGTAGGTTTCTACTCAACCATAAACGCGGGTATATCATGTTAAGCCAGTTTGTATGACGTCGACCTGTTGCGTTTGTTTTCGTACTTGTATAGCCCTCTTCTCTTAGCTGGTCTGTTTGTGCCATGTAGTTTTGAATTGTGTCGCCCCAAGTGTCCTTGTAAACAAAATCTTTATCTTTATTATAAGGTGGGTCTATGTAAATCATTTTGACTTTTTTGTGGTAGGCATTTTGTAAGAGTTTTAAGACTTCAAGATTATCACCCTCTATAAAGATGTTATCGCCATCAGGTTCTATTTTGTCTTTGTCAACTTTGAGAGTAGTGTTTGTTTTAGCTTTTATAGTCTGATAACACTCTTTTTTGCCACTCCAGTTAAAAGAGTAGTGTTCACTCTTTTCATCTATTTGTTCGCCTAAAATAGTTTTAAATTTATCATAGTTTATAAGACCGTCTTCAAAGATTTCTGGAAAAATTGTTTTGAGTTCATCTAGTTTTTTCTGATGTAAATCTTTACTGTGTAAATCCATAAATTATAAGCCTTAGAGTAGTTGTCGTTAAGAGATAGATTATATCTAATTTTGTATTATAAAAATATTCTTTGTATTAAGTACATTACCACTAATAGGTAAAAAGTAACGAGCAGATTTTTTTGTAGTTTTTCACTTACAATGTCTTTTAACATTATACCGATATAAACACCAAGTAAAGAAGCAAAACCGATGATAATTCCACTACTGTAGTCTATATCTGAACTTACAGCATGTGATATAAGCCCAGATAGAGATGAAAAGACTACAAAAAAGAGTCCTGCTGAGATAGCTTTTTTGAGAGGTACATGCAAAAACCCCACTAAGATTGGAACTAAAATTATACTACCACCAACACCGATAGTCATACTTAAAGCTCCTAGTGGTACTCCGATACTAAAGAGTACTAAGGAACTTGTCTCTCTTTGATCTTTATGCTCTTTTGTTTTCAAAAAAAGTCTCATCAAAGCAAAAACTGCAAATCCAAGGAATATAACTTCTAGTGTTCTATCACTAAATGAAGAAGCTATAAAACCACTTAAAAGTGCTCCTATAAAACCACCACTCCCGATCACAAACACCATAGGAATATCTAGTGTACCTTTTTTGTTATTCAGATAACTACCATATATAGAACTAAATACCATTTGAACCACAGAAATACCAATAGCAACTTTTGTTTCAAAGCCAAGGAGAAGGAGTAAAGGAACTAAAATAGTCCCTCCTCCAATACCGAAAAAACCAGATAAAACTCCTACTAAAGTTCCGAGAAATGCGAGTTCAAGCATAATAATCCATAATATTTTTGGGAATTATACCATTTAATTTTGCTTTGAGTTTCATTGAAGTATAATCAAGCATTATTTAGTTAAAGGTTTTAAATGCTTCAAACAATTCAAACAGCTTCAGAAAATTTTTGTATACACCAAATTCGTGCTGAACATACTGTTATTGACGGTGTATCAAAAAAGAGAACATTTATTGCTTACATAGATATAGATGCTAATGATACAAAGAAATACAGAGTTTATATCGCTTCTGATGAAGCTTTTATGCAGAGAGTTTCAATGCTCTTTTTAGAAGAAGATGAAAGTGATGAAGAGACTCTAATCGATATGACATTAGAGACAGCAAATCTTATCATAGGTAGTGCAAAAGTGATAGCAGAAGCTGAGAATGAAAATACTTATACTATAAACACTCCTTTCTTTGAGAAATTGGGAGAGTTTGATTTTGAGTATGACAGTGCTAAAACTATTACAGTAGATGAAGATGAACTAACAATAGCAATCAAGGAATTAGATGGATAAGCCAATCAAAGGTTACTCATCTGGCAAAGAGTCAGAGTTTAATGAAGAAGAACTTTCGTGGATGGACTATTCTGGTATATTAGACATGGAAGTAGAGTTTGTTGCCGACCTAGGTGAAACAGAACTTTCAGTTAGAGATATACTTAAACTTGAAAAAGGTTCTATCGTTGACCTTAAAAAACCTGCAGGTGAATCTGTTGAATCTTATGTAAATGGACGTATACTAGGCAAGGGTGAAGTTATGGTTTATGAAAAAAATCTTGCTATTCGTATCAATGAAGTACTAGACTCTTCAGCTGTTTTATATCACTTATCGAAAGAGAGATTATGATTAAATACCTACTACTATTTCTCCTGCCGCTCTCTTTATACTCTTCTAAAGTACTTAGTTACAACATCTACGAAAGAACTGATCGTGCTGATGTTATGATCACTTTTGATACTCCTTTTAGTGGAGTAATAAAACAAAGCACAGGAAAAAATAGAATTACTATTAAACTTGAGGGTGCTTCTATTGAGACGTCTAAAATAAAAAAGGTCAATTCAGAATATTTACGATCTTTAGTAATTACTCCATTAAAGGACAAAATCCAGATAGTTGCTTCTGTATCTGAGACAACAAAACTAATAGCTTCAAAAACATCAGACTCTTATGGATTAAGATTGAGATTTACAAAAAAAGTTCTTACGAAGTCTCAAAACAATCTACTGGAAAAAGGAGAGACAGACCTATCATCTCTTCCAACAAAAAAAGATAATGAAATGTCAACTAGCTACTACATCGTAGTAGCTATTTTAATTCTTGGTATTATTATTCTACTTGTGCTTAAAAAGAGAATGGTTCAAACAAATCCTACTCAAGCAAAAAGTAATTCATGGCTGTTTAACTCTAATGATCAAGTTCCAGTTGTAAAAGCAGAGACACAACAAACTACTCAACCTCTAAATGATATCAATAATTTAACAAATAATGTTTCAATACGATTTCAAAAGTCAATAAATGAAGCCAATAGCGTAGTAATGCTTGATTTTGGAGAAGAGAGTTATTTAGTACTTATGGGAAACAGTAATATACTTCTAGATAAATTTAAAGACAACAAACCTACTACGGAACAAGAGTTCAATACAATTTTACAAGATAGAAACAGGGAGTTAAAAGACTTCTTAGGTTCAAGTTCAAGCACTAATAACACAACAGATATAAAAGAGCCTCTGCAAGCTTACAAAGAGAGAGCAGCATCACTTATCTATAGTGATGAATCTTAACTCTCTTTATTCGTATTGTAACGGTCCTTTAAAAGCTTTTTTATAACCTTAATATGTGTCATGTTAAGCTCATAACTACTATCCATCTGTTTATTTGAATGAAAAACTTCTGTTACAGTGATACCATACGGATCTTTCTTCTCACGAGAGAGTTTACCATCATCGTCAAAACTGTATAGATAAAGATTTTTTCGACCTTTTTGAATATAGTATGTTAATACAATTTCATCAGAGTGTTTTTTCTCTAGAGCAACTACGACTCTTTGATTTTCATTATACTCTTCAGTTAAGCCAAGCATACCTTTAGCACTCCCAACACTTAAGAAACCTACATAAAATTTATTGTAGAGGTTATGATAACGTTGAACCTTGGAGTTCATTAAAAAGCTCATATCAATAACATGTTTTTTATGACTTCTGATAGTTTTAGTTATCCATGACATTGTATTATAGTATCTAAATGGATGTAGTTTCAACTCATGAGCTTCAATCATACACCCACCATTTATCTTCTCTTTAGGGATTAATGTTCTCTTTTCAGTTGAAGTTATATACTCTAAAACATCCTTGGCTGAAAACTCTTTTGTAAACCATACTTTACAATAATCAGGAAACTGTTTTGCACCTGTTGCACCATCATTAAGAATAATTAATGCTTTTATCTCATAATTTGGAAAGATTATTTCGAGAAGTGCTTTTTTCTTCCTTAGTCTACGACGTAACTTTAAAACAGACTTTACAAGTGTCATCTCAACGAAATACAGTTCATTATTTTTAGTAACAAACATCGCATCAAATTCGCTTATCTCTCTGCTTTTTGTTCTATAAACAATCTGTTCTTTTTCACTTATTGAAAGAGTATTAGCATATGCTTTACACTTGTTTTGGTGAAAACCTTTTAGTACAAACTTATCTATTTCATCATTATTTTGAGCATATCTTAAAAGCTTTTCATACACAAAGTTTTCAAAAACTTCACCCTCAAAAGAACGATAAGAGCTTAAGTACGAAGGATCATCTAAGTCTATACCTTTAGCTATTAGTGAGAGTAAGTGTTTTGTATTGTAATCATAGTGAAAAAGATTATCTTCTATATCTTTATTATCAAGATTCCTAATGCTCTTACTAATGTTTATCATCTAGGCGAACTCCGCATTCTTAAAAAATGTGTCTAGAGCTGCTCTGTACTCTTTTACATCATTAATATGGTTTACATCATTTCTAAGAAGAGATGCACCCCTATAGCCTTTAGAATAAGTGTGAGTGTGCTTTCTAAACATAGGGACTCCATGGTCACCATAAAATTCAATCATTTTATCAAAGTGTTCCATGATTATTTCATGCTTAAGCTTCTCATCAATATACTCTTGACCTGTACGTAGTTGATGAAAAATCCATGGTGCACCAACGGCACCACGACCGATCATAACACCATCAGCACCAGTATGTTCAAGTACCCACTTTGCTTTCTCATAAGAATCAATATCTCCATTTGCTATTACAGGGATATTTACTGATTTTTTGATCTCTGCAATTGCATCGTAATCAACAGCAGCTTTAAACTTCCCTACTCGTGTTCTTCCATGAACAGCTAAAAAATCTGCACCACTTGCTTCAACTACCTTAGCAATTTCTACATGATTTTTATCTTCAAATCCAAGTCTAATTTTGACAGAAGTTAAATTTTTGTTTGAAGTATCTTTCATTGTTCTAATGATATCACCCATTAAAGGAAGATTCAGTAAAAGGGAACTTCCACTACCATGACCTACAACTTTAGGTACAGGGCAGCCACAATTTAAGTCGATTACATCTATTCCTCTCTCTTCATTTAAGACTTCAACAGCACGTTTTGCCATATCAACTTGTGAAGCAGAAATTTGTACAGAGTAAGGATCTTCATTAGGTGATTTTTCTAACATATGAAAGGTTTTTTCTGAGCCATGAACTAAGGCGTTCGAGCTTAACATTTCACTTACCGTTAAGTCCGCTCCAAACTTTTTAACAACACTCCTAAACGGCAGGTCAGTAAAACCTGCAAGTGGGGCTAATACATAAAGGGGTTTGTCAAAAGAGAGTTTATCTAGCATATTTTAAACAAACAGCTCTATGCTAAAGTGTTTATTAGACTCTTTAAGTGCATGGTATGCTTTAAATTTTTGATACTCATCAGGTTGAGAATTTTCTAGTATTGCGACTGCAGGCTCTAAAACTTCTAAGTCAAAAAGTGTATATAAGTATGCAGCTGTAGCATCATCACTATCATCGCTTAGCATTTCAAAAAATCTCATTCTCTGCTCTGGAATCATTCCTCCATGAGAGATAACTGAAGAGAGTTTAATATAGTCATCGCTAGTTAACTCAAGCTTATTCATAAGTGCCACTAACTCTTCATTACTTATCTCAAGAGTAAAACTATCAGCATTTACACGAGCAATAATTTCGTAAAGTGCCTCTTTCGTTAAAAGTACTTTATATTTTTGAATATTTGCAAGAGAAGCACTTTTTACAAAGTCAACATAAACTTCTCGTTTGAGAACATCTGAGTATTTCGTAGAGTTAGCTAGTAGTGCTTCAGCTGTTAACTCCCCTTTTTTATAACGATTTCTTTCATTTTGTACAACAAGTTCATTTTCCATTAAAAGGTTAAATGGTTTTAAATCAACTATATCACCATTTTTAATATCTTCTATAATCTTTAATACACCATCTATTTTCTCATTTTTTGTCAAACCAACAATGTTGCCAACAGGAAAAAGAGAAGTATTTTCTAAAAGAGATCCTAAAAGATTGTAACGTTCAGTCTTAAATGTATGTGCTCTACTCTTTTTACCAAGATATGCTTCTACTATAGAATCTATAATCTTTTCATAGTCTTTCTCATACTTACGAAGATTCAAAGAACCCATAAATGAGTAAAATGACATGTGAAGTACACTAGCAAGATAAAGAGCGAATAAAGGTATCACAACCCAAACAGCTATAGATAAGGCTGGAAGAGGTATTCCAAAAAGGTCAATAGTTGTAGTCTCTTGTGTAACATATGTATATATAAATGCCCCCACTAGAGCCATTAAAATAAATGCAGCTACTGTATATCTTTTTATGAACATATCAATCCTTTAGTTAGATTTTTCTACTATCTCTCTACAATCAAAACAGTAAATTGCATGAGGTTTCACTTTAAGTCTTTGAAAACCAATAGGGTCTTCGCACATCTCGCAAATCCCATAGTCACCGTTTTCTATTTTACCCAATGTTACATCAATTTCACGTAATTCTTGTGATTGCTGTGAAACAATTGCACTCTCAACCATAGAGTTATTGTTAACTGATGCATGATCACCCTCATCATTTAACTCTAGCGCACTTAACTGCTTTAACTCGCTGTTAACACCATCTATATTTTTGTTTATTTGATCTTTACGACTCTCTAATATTTCTTTGAAATAACTTAACTCACTTGCTTGCAATTATCTACCCTTCTATTTATGATATGGATGGTTTGTTAATATAGAGAATCCTCTATATATTTGTTCTAGCAAAACTGCTTTTGCTATTTTGTGACTCATTGTGATTTTTCCTAGACTTATTACAGTATCACTTTTTTTTAAAAAGTCATCCTCAAAGCCATAAGCACCACCTATGAAAAATTTAACTGACATTTTATCATTTAAAAGCTTACTAAATTCAAAACTATCGATTAATTTTCCATCAGGGTGTAAAACGACACTGTATGAAGAGGCTAAGTGAGGTTCTAAAACCTTTGTATAAGCCTTCTGTGCCGCATCTAGGGAAATTGTGTGTGCTTTTGTTACATCTTTGTTAAATATCTCAGTATCAGTCACTTTTGCAAAGCGTCCTATCATCTTTGTAAGCTCTTTATAGAGAGGATCATAAATAGTTTTCTCTTTTTTAGCGATACTAATTAGTTCTATATTCATTAAAGGAGCCCACTACCTATAACACTATATGTTGCATGTGTAAATTTATCGTCTAGCTTTACACCACCAATAACAGCTACAAGATGCTTAGACTTTTGTGAAATAGACTCAACTTTATCACCAAGTGTTGTACTAATATCTTTTTTAGTACTCGTATCTCTATATGCACCTAAGCCTATATAGTTTAAGTCCATATCATTCGCTTGAAGAACTTCTTCTTCGTTATGTGTAGAAATTCCAAGAATTTTATCTTTAGTTATAACACTTCGTAAAATACGTACGGCCTTAGAGACATCTTCATCTATAGACTTCAAGTCCTCTTGTCCAACATGAACACCATCACAGAACTCTACGAGTTCATAAGCATCGTTGACTATTAAAAAGCCATCATAATTTTTTCTGATAAGAATAAGTTGTTGTTTAATAAATGCTATATCTGCATTTTTATTGCGGTACTGAATAATTTCAGCATTATTCTGTTTAGCTAGAGTAATATACTCTTCGACAGAAACCCCTTTTTCATCAAGCATATCTTGGTCACAAAGGGCATATAGTCTCATGCTAAACTTTTAAAAGAGTAAATAAATCAGAGAGAGTTTTCTTAAGCTCATTTCTGTTGACTATCATATCGATAGAACCTTTTTCTAGTAAAAACTCTGCACGTTGAAAACCATCAGGTAAAGCAGAGCCAATAGTCTGCTCTATAACACGTTGACCAGCAAATCCAATAAGAGCACCTGGTTCTGCTATGATAATATCTCCAAGTGTTGCAAATGATGCTGAAACACCACCCATTGTGGGATCAGTCAATACTGATATGTACGGAAGATTATTTTTTCCTAATTTAGCTAATGCTGCAGAGGTCTTGCTCATTTGTAGAAGTGAAAAAGTCGACTCTTGCATTCTAGCTCCACCTGAAGCTGAAAGAATCACTAAACCTTCACGGTTTTCTATAGCACGGTTTACCGCACGTACAATTTTTTCACCTTCAACAGAACCTAAACTTCCACCCATAAAGGCAAAATCAAAAATAACAACCTGGGCTGAAACACCGTTCATCTTACAGCTTCCTGCAACTACTGATGATTTTCTACCAGTTTTAGCGAAACCCTCTTCTATTCTTTTTTTATAAGGTTTTTTATCTACAAACTTTAATGGATCTACTGGCTCAAGTGTAGAGTCGTGTTCTACAAAAGTTCCTTCATCAGCTAGCAGTTCAATACGTTCTTTTACACCAATACGAATATGAAATCCACATTTAGGACACACATAGTTTTGGTTTTCAACTTCTTTGTAGTACATAGTTGAATGACAAGATTTACACTTAATCCAGTGAGAAGATGCTTCTTCTTTAATAGCTGGTTTATTATCAAAAGTTTTATTAAAAAGATCAAGTAGGTTCAAAAAAAATCCTTAAATTATATAAATAGGCTTTTATTATATCTAATTAATACTTATATTGTAGATTTGTTTGATTGTTTGTTTAAAGAAGTTATAAATTTACCCACATTATGTGAGTAAACTTTGTAGTATTATTTAAGTAAAGATTTAACTATCTGTTATGTAGTTAAAAGATTGTTTTTCTAGTCATAACCAGTAAGTAATCCCCTCAAAAGAGTCTCTTTCTTAATAATAATCCCACCCCATGAATTTATCTCACTTGCATTTTCTAACTAGAACATGGTATTAAAGAGTCAAACCCAGTCAATATTATAGCTTTGTATATATTTACTTGTGCTTTGGAAAATCTAAAAGAGAGTATAGTCCCTCTTTTATTCTCCTTTTTTACTTGCTTCCAATGTTGGTTTAGCACTTCTAGGAATAATCATCCATATTTTTCTTACTTCACTTCTGTAACTATGTAAGATATCTTGTGCTTTTTGACTTCCTGTTTTTTCTACGAAATCTTTTAAAAGATGTTTTAGTTCAAACATATCTGCATCAAACTCATCATTGTCAAGTCTTATAGCTTCTACAAGTTCTGTATTGATCTTTTCATAAAATGTTCTATCTTCATCATAAACGAAAGCTTTACCACCAGTCATACCTGCACCAAAGTTAACACCTGTTTTTCCTAAAACAACAACTGTACCACCTGTCATATATTCACATGGATGATCTCCAGTACCTTCAACGATAGTAGTTACTCCAGAGTTTCTTACAGCAAATCTCTCACCAACTTGACCATTAATGTAAAGAGAACCACCTGTTGCACCGTAAAGACAAGTATTTCCACCTAGAGCAACACCTTGTCCACAGTTTTCAGAAGTAATAACTATGTTACCACCATTCATACCTTTACCAATGTAGTCATTACCTGCACCATAAAGGTTGATATTAATACCCTTAGACATAAATGCACCTAAAGATTGTCCTGCAACACCTTTCATATTTAATGTAATTGTATTATCAGGTAGTCCATCATTTCCGTATCTAGCAGCAATTTCTCCTGAGATTCTAGTAGCAAAACTTCTATTTAGGTTAGAAATCTCTTTTTCTAACACTATTGGCTTCTCTGGATTATCAATTGTTGGTAACAACTCTTCAATCATTGCTTTTTCATACTCATTTTGATCATATGGTTCATTGAATGGTACTTGACAAGTATTTGTGCCTTCAATTCTATAGAGTAATGATTCAAAGTCAAATTTTTGTGCGAACTCATCATCTATAACTTTTAATAAGTGGTCTTGTCCAATAATCTCTTCTAAAGATTTATAACCAAGTGACGCAAGAATTTCTCTAACGTCTTCAGCTAGAAGTGTAAAATAGTTAATAACTTTATCAACATTACCTTTAAATTTTGCTCTTAGTTTTTCATCTTGTGTTGCAACACCAACAGCACATGTATTCATATGACAAACTCGTAGCATGATACAACCAACTATTACAAGTGCACCAGTACCAAATGCATACTCTTCAGCACCCATAATAGCAGCTTTAACAACATCTAAACCAGTTTTTAGTCCACCATCTGTTTCAAGTGTAACTTGACCTCGTAAGCCATTTACTTTAAGAGAATTATGTGCTTCAATCAGTCCAAGTTCCCATGGGTTACCAGCAAATCTAACTGATCCAATAGGAGCAGCTCCAGTTCCACCGTCACCACCAGAGATAATAATCTTGTCAGCATAAGCTTTAGCGACACCAGAAGCAATTGTTCCAACGCCAGCAGACGATACAAGCTTAACTGCAACTCTTGCTTTTGGATTAGCCTGCTTAAGGTCATAAATAAGCTGTGCTAAATCCTCAATAGAGTAGATATCGTGGTGCGGTGGAGGTGAGATAAGTGTTACACCTGGTTTTGTAAATCTCAGTGTTGCTATAAGTGGAGATACCTTTGATCCAGGTAACTGTCCACCCTCACCTGGTTTAGCACCCTGAGCAACTTTAATCTGTAACTCCTCAGCAGACTGTAGATACTCTGGTGTAACACCAAATCTACCTGATGCTACTTGCTTAATCTTAGAGTTTCTATCACTTGTTAGTCTCTCTTTTGCTTCACCACCCTCACCTGAGTTCGATCTTCCACCAATTTTATTCATAGCTGTTGCTAAAGTTTCATGAGCCTCTTGAGAGATAGACCCCATAGACATAGCAGCTGTTGAGAATCTTTTAAAGATTTCAGAAAGTGGTTCAACTTCATCTATAGAGATTGCAGCTTTGTCACTTTTTAGTTCAAAGAAATCTCTAATAAACTTTTTATCTCTTCCATCAACTAACTCTTTTAACTTAGCCCAATCCTCTTTTTTCCCAGAAGTTGCAGCATCTTGAATAGCAGCAATGGTTGGACGAGAAAGGTCATGAAACTCTTCACCTTTTCTATACTTGTAGTATCCACCTTTATAGAGTGCTTTATCTTTTCCATCAAACGAGTCTGTATATGCACGAGAGTGATTAGAGTTTAATCTAGCATCTATATCTTCATATGAAAGACCAGCTAGTAAAGACTCACTTCCTGCAAAACAGTCATTTACCATTGTCTCACTTAGTCCAATAACATCAAATAGTCTTGAGTTTCTATATGAAGAGAGTGTAGAGATACCCATCTTTGACATAATCTTTGATAGACCCGCACCCATCGCTCTTCTAAATCTTCTTAAATTAAAAGGGATGTCATCAGCGTACTCTGTACCTGCTGCTACTTGTTCTACCGTGTAGTAGAGTAAGTATGGGAAAAGAGCTGCTGCCCCGTATCCTAACATACATGCTGCTGAATGAGGGTCAAACACTTCACCAGTTACAGCAACGATACTTACAAGGTGTCTTAATCTCGCATCTAGAAGTCTTTGACTCACAGCACCAATAACCATAAGCATTGGGATGACTTTATTCTCAGCATCTAACTCTCTATCATCTAAGATAACTGTTCTCACACCATTATCTCTAACATCAAGAACTATTTTTTCTATTAAAGCATCTAAAGAGGCTTTTAAGTCATCTGTATATGCAGTTGAATATTTTCCAACTTTATATGCTGGATCATACTTTGAAGAAGAAGCATCACCAAACTCTTGTAAAATAGAAAATTTCTCAGCTGACATAACAGGGAGTACTGTTTTAAGTCTTTTAGCATGCTCTTGATCATCTGCTAACACATTTCTCGTTTCACCGAAACCTGTATTAAGACTCATAACTGTTTTTTCTCTAATCGGGTCAATTGGTGGATTTGTTACTTGAGCAAATTTTTGTTTAAAGAAGTCTGTAAAGTTTCTCTGCTCTGTTGAGAATGCTGCAATTGGTGTATCATCACCCATAGCACCAGTAGTCTCTTTCCCCTCTTTGAGCATAGGCATAATAACTTGCTTATTTAACTCTTGAGTGTAGTTAAAGTATCTCTGTTTTGCTTCCATCTCATGTTTTTCAAACTTACAACTCTCTACTTCTGCAGTAATTGCATGCTCTTGAAGATAAGACATGTTCTCTGATAACCACTTATCATAGTTATGCATAGTTTTTAGATGGTCATTAATATCTTCATTTTTAAGAACTTTTCCATACTTAAGATCAATTCCTATCATCTCACCAGATTGAAGACGTCCACGTTCCGCTATCTCCTCTTCTGGAAGTTCAAGTACACCATACTCTGAAGAGATTAACATTCTGTTATCAGTAGTTCTAATGTACTTAGATGGTCTTAAACCATTTCTATCGATTACACAACCAATGTATCTTCCGTTTGTCATACTGACGGCTGCTGGTCCATCCCATGGTTCAAAACACGTACTTGAGTACTCATAGAATGCTCTTAGTTTAGAATCCATAGCATGGTCATTATGCCAAGGTGCTGGAATCATTGAACGTGCAGCCTTAAAGAAGTCCACACCATTTACTTGCAAGAACTCCATAAAGTTATCTAAACTAGCAGAATCACTCATTCCATCTTGGATAACATCCATAAGTCTACTCATCTCATCATCACTAAATATACCAGATTTTGCGGCAGCCATTTTAGCTTGAACATTGAGTCTATTTGCCGTTACTGAATTTATTTCACCATTATGAGCTATTGTTCTAAATGGTTGTGCAAGTTTCCATTGAGGGAGAGTATTTGTTGAGAATCTTTGGTGGAAGAGACAAAAAGAGATCTTAAAGTCTTCAGATGCCAAGTCTGTATAGAACTCTTTGATGTGAGTTGGCATCACAAGACCTTTGTATGATACTACAACTGTTGAAAACGATGGGATATAGAATGTCTTGTCATCTTTTAGTTTAGCTTCAATCTCTTTTCTTGATAGATAGACTAATGCATCTAATCTTTCGTTCGCGACAGGTGATGCAGGCACAACAAAAAGTTGTTTAATGGTTGGTAACATTCCTAATGCTTGTTCACCAAGTGCTTCTGTATTAATAGGTACTTCTCTTGTATAAACAACTTTTAAATCATTATTTTCACATACAGACTCAATAACATTAAAGTCATTTTCATTTGTAGAAAAGACCATCGCTACTGCATACTGTTCTGGTACTTCTATACCATTCTGGCTCAGCTCTTTTTCAAAGAAAGATTTTGGCATGGAGAGTAATAAACCTGAACCATCTCC
The DNA here is from genome assembly GCA_034660715.1 of Campylobacterota bacterium. Classification (GTDB taxonomy): domain Bacteria; phylum Campylobacterota; class Campylobacteria; order Campylobacterales; family Sulfurimonadaceae; genus Sulfurimonas. Next base: position 19,582 of record JAYEJR010000123.1, read on the forward strand.
AGTTTTACCATCTGCTGCAACAGCTCCTCTATGCATCATTCTAGAGAGTGAAGTTACCGCATCTTCTACATTTTTATGAGTAGGTTTATTATCTATTGAAGCTAGTAGTCCAAATCCACAGTTATCTTTAAAAGAAGTTAATATATCTAAATTACATCCCATTGTATTCCTTCTTGATCGTTATATCGTTATATCGATATTTAGTTGTCGTAGGGTATCTAAAAAAGCATTAAAAAAAGGTTAAATTTAGGTATACTTCCAGTATGCAAGGCTACATTATAAATCTTAACAAAGTTAAAGATGAAGACTTAATAGTTACTGTTTTATCCAAAGGAAGTTTAGAGACTCTTTATAGATTCTATGGAGCTCGTCATGGAACTATCAACTTAGGCTTTAAAATTGACTATGAAATTGAGCCATCTTCAAAGTCCACTATTGGTAGACTCAAGGATGTTATTCATATTGGTTATAGGTGGATAAATGATAGTCACCTTCTGCGTTTATGGCAAGATTTTAGTGGACTCTTCTATAGACATCTTAAAGATGCAGAGGAGTTAGGCTCTTTTTACTTTGAACTACTCGAGAGTGCTTCATCCGAGTGGAATAGACAAAACCCTAAACGAGTTGCCATAGAGTCTTATGTCAAACTACTTGCTCACGAAGGACGTCTTCATAAAGAGCTCTACTGTTTTTTATGCTCTAAGAAAATCACAGGAGACATCTCACTTATAAGAGCTCTCTTACCTACTCACTACAACTGTACCCATACTATGAGTATCAATAAAGATGCTCTCTTAGAGTTATATGAAAATAACTCTTCCCTTTTTCTAAGTGATAAAGAGATCGATAGACTCTGGAATATTCTTATGGAAGGGCTCTAGTGGCTCCACTATTAAAAGATCTCTATAATGAGACATATATAAACCTCCTCTGCAAGAATCTAAAAGAGGAATATCCAAAATTTAATGCACAAGATTTTCAAAAGAGACTCTTTGATTCTGATTGGGAAAAGAAAGAACTCAAAGAGAGAATGCAATATATACCCCTCACTCTTGGAGACTATCTTCCCAAAAAATATGTAGATGCAATAGAGATATTAGTTGCCACCTTTAATAAAATGAATTTTGCTTTTGGACTTGAAAACATGATATTTCAAGAGTTTGTTGCACTCTATGGACTTCATAACCTCAAGGTTTCACTCAAAGCCCTAGAGAGTTTTACTATCGGCTCCTCAAGTGAGTTTGCTATCAGAGAGTTTATTTTAAAGTACCCCAAAGAGACAATGGCGCAAATGCTTCTCTGGGCAAAATCAGAGAATGAACATGTTCGGCGTTTAGCAAGTGAGGGTTCTCGTCCTCGTCTTCCTTGGGCTATTGCACTTCCTAACTTTAAACGCCAACCTAAAGAAGTTTTAAAGATATTAGAAATACTCAAAGATGATGAGAGTGCTTATGTGAGAAAAAGTGTGGCGAACAATCTAAACGATATATCAAAAGATAATCCAGAGATAGTCATAGAGCTCACACACCAGTGGCTTCACTTCTCCAAAAATAGGGATGCACTCTTAAAGCATGGATGCCGTACTCTTCTTAAACAGAGTGAACAAAGAGTTTTAATGCTTTTTGGTTTTAAAACTCCTACTGACATAAGTCTAGAGGATTTCAGTGCCTTAGAGAGTGTACAAATTGGCGATAATTTCCCCTTCTCCTTTACTCTCAAAAGTAACTCTGAACTTGGAAAACTACGAATAGAGTTTGCTATCTATTTTGTGAGAAAAAATAATAAGTCTCATAAGAAAGTCTTCAAAATCAGTGAAGGGAACTACTCAGAAAAAGAGAAGCAGATACAAAAAACTTACTCCTTTAAAACAATTAGCACGAGAAAATACTACAGAGGTCTTCATAAAGTAGCTATTATTATTAATGGAAAGCTACTCAAAGCTAAAGAGTTTACACTCTTCTAGCTACTAAAGAGGCAACTCTAGTTTTTTCACCTCTTAGATTTACTTCGTCTCGCTCCTCATAGTAAATAGTATCAAGTCCTATAAAGGTATGAAGCAGCTCATTTTTTCTTAAAAGAAACTCTGGATTAGATGGGTTTTTAAAGTCGCCATGAGCCACTATAAAAGTCTCAAAAATTACTATACCCCCAGGTTTTAAGGCCTCTTTAATCTGTGGAAAAAACCTTCTGTTTAAATAGTTAACATTTACAATGACATCATACTTGTTAACATCTAAATTATAACTATCAAGGTCCTCTTCTATCTTGTTTATAGTGGCTAAGTTTTTAATCTCTCCAAGAGCATAGTCACTCAAATCAACGGCATCTACAAGATAGCCTTTTTCCGCTAAAAAGTGAGTATTTCTCCCTGTTCCACATGCTATATCAAGAGCAGTACCCACATTTGCTTCCTCTATATACTTTTGGACTATAGGTTCTACGCTATGACGCATCGGTTTTTCTACATGACGTCTGTTCCAACGCTCTTTATCTTCAATCAACTTTCATCCTTTTAATAAACTCTACTAAATCACTTTTAACTAATGGTTTTGAGTAGTAATACCCTTGAAATATATCACACTTTGCCATTTTTAATGCTTCAACCTGTTCTAAGCTCTCAACACCTTCAGCTAATGTTTTCATACCAAAGTTTTTACCAATATTTATAATACTTTGAATCAAAGCTTTCTCAACATTATCATGATAAGTCCTTCTATTATTGTTATGTAAGGGTATTATCACTACTTAAAGGTTCAGATACACTACCATGAGACAGGACTTAAGACATGCTTTTGTTTAATTTTGATAAACTCCGTGATATGTATCATGAAGTCTACTTTGTGAGATAGCCAATTAATTTAGTAAGCTTGTTAGTTGAATCGATTTGTTCCAAATATTACACACTTATGAACAACAATGTTTTAGCTCAATTTTAACTACGTGATTACTCTTGGTAGTAAGATGATTAAGCTTTTGTATTAACATATCATTTTTCAACTGTTCTAGTAATCGTTTCTTCTCTTGAATAGCAATAAGTACACCATCCCAAAAATGTATACGTGCTTGTATAGCTTTTATGGCAGTTGCTTGAACCTCGTCTATTTTTTGTGGATCATCTGCACATAAAATATCAAGCATTTTCATAGCCATTTCACCATGACTCCCTCCATCAAGTTCTATGTGACGATTTATGTAGTAATGAAATCTTTTCGCATCATTTTCATCTATTTTCATCTTAGTTAAAAGATCTGAGTACATATAAGGGATAATATGTTCACGTCCGAATGAAAATGCTGCAGCTATTATATGTGGCTTGTCACTTTTAAGAAAATTGAAAGTTGTTTTTACGAACTTTCTAGATGCGCTAGGAATATTTACTCCATCTATCACAATGTCTAAAGGTTTGGTTTCTAGTTCTTCTAAAAAACTCTGTATACTTTTTGAAGAACCAATTTCCACCTCCTCCATAGCATGCATATATAATTCAAAATGGCTTATAAATTTTACATCACTTTCTTCTAAAATAAGATTTTTATCTGATTCCTCTTCCATTACTATTTCATTTATAAAGCGTTGAACATCACACTTTCTCGATGGCTTCCAGGGAGTAGTTGTAGGAGCGAAGTTATTTTGAAGGTACTTAACAAGGGACATGAAGTCCCAAACTGAATATATATGATGTTGCATAAAGATTTTTAAATCTTCTAAGTCTTCTATTGCTTCATATACAGGGTGTTTATATAACTGACCTTTAAGTTCTTTAATTTCATTATTTATAAACTTATTCAACACTTTCCTTTTTAAAAATCTATGAGCTTTTGAAAACCATTGAAAGAGCTATATGATTCAAAAAGATCAGGTTTGCCAAAGTAGTAGCCTTGAGAATAATCAACTCTTAGTTCTTTTAGGGTATTAAATATATCTTCATTCTCAACAAATTCGGCAATAGTTTTAATATTTTCTTTTTTTGCAAAACTAACAATAGTCTCAACAATATTCATGTGCAGAGGATTGGTATTTATATGTTTAATAAGGCTACCATCTATTTTCAGAATATCTGGTTGATAGTCCAAAAGTCTCTCAAAGTTTGAATGCCCAACACCAAAATCATCTATGGCTATTTTTACACCCATTTTTTTCACATCATCTATAAAAGATGTGACTACGTCAAAGTTTTTAACTGTCTCGTCCTCTAGTAGTTCAAAGACTAGTCTATGAAGACTCCTTCTATGTTTTTCTAAAAAAGAGTATATTTTTTTTCTTGTATACTCTTGTTCTATATCTTGTATAGATAAGTTAATTGATATTTCACAATCTGTAGTAGCTAAGACGGTAAAAGAGTTTTCTAAAACCATAGATGTGATTTGAGAGTAGTAGTTTCCTTTTTTTGCTATGTCTAAAAATACAAAAGGACTTACTACCTTACCTTTCTCATCTATAAGTCTAACAAGAGATTCAAACTTTTCAATTTTCTTAGTCTTGTTATTTATTATGGGTTGGAAATATGAAATGATTTTTAAGTTGTTAATTGCATTTTTGACCATTGTTAATATTTCGAGGTTTTTCTGAGATTTTTTAAACTCTATCTCTTTAAGTCCATTTGCAAGGATAAAGTTTTGATCGCTTCCTTTAAGTTGTGATAATCCATACTTTACGTTTGAGAGAACGTTATCTCCGTATGATACACTCATTAACATAGAGATGCTGTATTCAAGTGAATCTATTTCAAATTTATGGCTTGCTATGCTTTTTTGTACCCTTTGAAGGTTACCCGTCATCTGTTCGAGAGTGAATTGACAGTTTTTTTTATCTTTAGCTAAGGCATATAAACCATCGCCAAGTGAATATATTTTATCAAACTCGCATCTGTTCTCCACAATTTTAAAAAAATCATCATTAATCTTTTTTTCAATTTTTTCTGAAATCTCAATTCCATAAAACTTCTCTATATCGTCAAAATATTCTATCTGCATCATGACAACTATTGGTACCGTTGAAAACCTAATCGTATCTTTTAACGATCGTAGAGGCGACACCACTTCACTAATATCAGTTCTCATAGATATATACTCTAAAATATTTCCATCTATATCTAGTAAGGGCTTAATTGTTGAGTCCATATAATAGGCTTCTTGATTTTTATCTAGGTTCATTAAAGTGCCATGCCAAATTTTTTTCTCTTTTTTTATGGTCTGCCAAATCTCTTTATATACTTTTTCAGGATTATCAGGGTGCTTTATAATACTATGGGATTGTCCTACAAGCTCATCTCTAGAGTATTTTGATGTCTCACAAAACTTATCATTTACATATGTAATAACTCCATGGTTATCTGTTTTTGAAACAATAGCATTCTTATCAACTGCCTCTTTGTATTGATTTAAAAGACTAGTGCTCTCAAGTAGTTCATCTTGTAGTTTAATCTTTAAGACTACTTTTCTAACTAAATCTATAAGTAGGTTAACATCTATAGGTTTTTGAAGGTAGCCATCTACTCCTAAGGAGATACTCTTCATAAAGTAATCAGTTTCTGAATGTGCAGATAGGACTAAGATAGGGACATCCTTATTTGATTTTCTAATCATCTCTATCATCTCTAAGCCATCCACATTTGGCATCCTTATATCTGTAACTATCATATCTATTTTATTATCATTATATTTATTTAGTCCATCCAAACCATCGACAGCTATATATGCTTTCTTGAATACTTTTTCTAAGAATCTTGATAGTTGTTTTTGAATATATACATCATCTTCAACTATAAGAACAGTGTACTTTCCAACTATATCTCTTATCTTACTTATATTTTTACCATCCATGAGTTTGGACCTTTTGTGGGATTAATTTTGAGAATTCTACTACCTATTTGTCACGAAAGTGTCATACTAATTCGCTCTTGTGAATCATAGTTATTAAATAAATGATACAATTAAGCATGAATGAGTTACTAATGAATTTTGAAGAAAACAAAACTAAGATTAAAGAGTTAAAAAAATATACTTCACAGAAAAGTATACTCTTTGCAGAAGATTATGAAGTTTTACATAAAAGCATAAAACGAATTTTAAATTCTCTTTTTAAGGTAGTTGATGGTGCCTACAATGGGGAAGAGGCTCTACACTTATATAAAGAGAATAGTTATGATTTTGTTTTAAGTGATATATCTATGCCTAAAATGAGTGGTATTGAGCTATCAAAGCAGATTAAAACAAGTAATCCTTCCCAAGAGATAATTATTTTATCAGCACATCGCGATGCTGATTTTTTACATGAACTTTTAAACATAGGTGTCCGTCGTTTCATTGAAAAACCTATCTCTTTAGGAAGTTTTGTAGATGAGTTTTATATTATATGCAAAAACCTTTACAGTGAAAAAGATATGAAAAACAGTGTTGTTGTAAATGCAAACACTGTATATAAAGTAGCCCAACAGGATTTATATGTCGATGAAAAATTAATTAAATTAACTGAATATGAAAAAAAACTACTTTATATTTTTATAGAAAGAAGAAATCAAACTGTCTCAATCGATGAAGTCGCAAACTATTTTTATAGAGATGGTATTGATATAAATATTGAAAACATACGAAAATATATCTATAAACTTAGAAAAAAACTTCCAAAAAAACTTATAAAAAATCTACATGGTGTTGGGTATACAATAGAGAGTGACACTTAAGTGACAAGAATAATTTATACTTTCATACAAATTGATAAGGAAAATTATGAAAGCAACTTATTTTAAATCATTTGAAGAGTTTTTAGAGAGTTCAAACTTACAAGAGAAACTTTGCTTACTGTTTGTAGCTGAAAAATGTAACTTTAAGCATGAAGAGATAAAGAGTTTAAACATCAGATGTTATGGTGCTATCTTTCCAGAAATAATATATGAAAGAAATCACTATCAAGATGGTTTAATAGCTATTAACATAGATGAAGAACCTATACTAATTGAAGATATACAGAAACAAGTTGAGGAAGAAGAGAAGCTAAGTTTTGTGGAGTCTATGTTAGTGATTGTAGATGGACTTAGCCCTTATATCGATCCGTTTTTAGTATCACTTTTTGAAGCAACAAGTGAAGAGTGTAAAATATTTGGTGGAGGTGCTGGAAAATTAACGCTTAAACAAGAAAGAGTTGTTTTTACGCCTCAAAAAATCACGCAAGACTCTGCACTCATTATTCCATTAGAAAAAGATTTAGAAATAGGTGTGAGTCATGGATGGGAGTTTTTAGAAGGTCCTTTTGTTGCTACGGCTAATGATAAAAATATACTTGAGCAGATAAACTATCAATGTGCATTTGATATTTATAAAGATATAGTTGAAAAAGATTGTGGCATTGAACTTACTGAAGATAATTTTTTTGATTTAGCAAAATCATACCCAATTGGCATAGTAAGTTACAGTGGTGAGGTAATTGTTAGAGATCCTATTGCGACTATTGATGGTTCTTTGGTTTTAGTAGGCTCTATGCCTGAGAACTCTGTAATACAAATACTCAAAGGCACACAAGATAAACTTATAGCAGCATCAAAAACAGCAGCTATATCAGCTATAAAATCTCAAAAAGAAAAAAGGGTAACTATTATGATTGACTGTATAAGTAGAGTTCTCTTTTTGGAAAAAGATTTTAAAAAAGAGATAGACTTAGTTGCAGAGACAACCAAAATCACACCTTTAATCGGTGCTCTTACATTAGGAGAAATTGCAAATACTTCAGATAAGTATATAGACTTTTACAATAAAACTTGTGTAGTTTCAACTCTTTAAATAATAAGGAAAAACCATGTTATTAAATCAGCTCACCCTAGCGTATGAATGTCTAAGTGCAATTGGAAACTCTTTAGAGTTAAATAGTATGATGTTTGAAGTAATGAGTAGTTTTTTAAGAAAGACAGGTGCAATAAGCGCAAAGTATTATAAAAATAATTTTAATGAAGAACCTTATATAAGTATGGGAAAAAAAATAAAGTTAACAACTTCTCTTGAGATAGATGTAAAGAAAAAATTTATAATATTCAAACAGAATGATTTTGAGATAATTGTCTTACCTCTAAAATATGGGTGTATGGTATTTTTTTATAAAAACCATCCAAATGTTCAACAACTAGCTGCAATGCTGGGAAATTTTCAAAAAAAAATAAATTTGTCCATCAGTGCCTGTCTGGGTGTTGAAAAGCTTGAAGAGAGGGAGGCAGAGTCAGTACAAGAGATACGAGAAAAAGAAAAAATCATCTTAGCACAATCGAAACAAGCGATAATGGGAGAAATGATTGAGATGATAGCACATCAATGGAGACAGCCATTAACTGCTATAGGGATGACAGCTAGCAATATTACTATGGATCTACTTCTTGATGAGATTGATACTGAGGTACTTAAAGAAGATCTTCATAGCATAAATGAACAGGTTGAGTATCTTTCAACAACCATTGATGATTTTAGAAATTTTCTTCAAGAGCGTAAATATAAAGAAAAAGTTAATACTAACGAATTTTTAGAAATTGTGCATAGTTTAATAGTAACTCAAATAAAAAGTAAAGGTATAGCTTTAGATATACAGTCTTGTGCTGACATTACGATTAGTTTACGCAAAAATGAATTAATACAGGTACTACTGAATATTTTATCAAACGCACAAGATATTCTAAGTGAGTTAAAGCGTGAGGATAAGAGAATCACGATGGGTTGTCATCACTCAAAATCTCATATTACTATTTTTATAGAGGATAACGGCGGAGGTATAAAAGATGATGTGTTACCGAGAATATTTGAGCCATACTATTCAACAAAAAAGAAAAAAAATGGAACTGGACTAGGCTTGTATATGTCTAAAACTATTGTTGAAGAACACCTAAACGGAAAACTCACTGTAGATAATACAAGTGAGGGTGCTATCTTCAAAATAGAGTTGCCATTACAGGAGGAAAATAATGAACATTGAAGTAATTAATAAAATAAGAAAAATTGGAAAAAGTCTTAAAATATTGTATGTAGAAGATTGTAAAGATATAGCTGTCGGTATAGAAAAACTTCTTCTAAAGCTTTTCACAGATGTTACATATGTTGAAACTGGATTACTAGGTTTAGCCGCATATAAAAAATCTAGTTATGATATTGTTGTGACTGATATTTCAATGCCTGGAATGGATGGAATAGCGATGACAAAGCAAATAAAAATGATTAATGAAGATCAAATAATTATTGTTACTTCTGCACATAATGATAGTGAAAAATTAATTAAACTTATAGAACTTGGTGTGAGTAAGTTTATTATGAAACCTATTGATGTAAACCTACTTTTAAAAACTCTTGTAAAAATAACAATAGAGCTCTACAATCAAAAAAGAAAAATACTATTAGAAGAAAAATTAAATGCTAAGAGTTTAGAAAAAGAGTCTTTAATTGATAATGCAATAATCCCAATAGTAGTTCTTAACCGAGGAAATATAGAGTATTCAAATGCAGTTTTTAAAAACCTTTTCTTTGTTGAAGATGATAAAACTATAGCATTTGCTACTCTATTTGTAGAAGAAAACCTCCAAAGTATGAATAAAAATGAACTTGTTCAGTATCTATTTGATAATCAAAGTAAATATCATAAGCTATTTACTCAAGATAAACAAATTATTGACTATGCTCTCAAAGTGTCACAAATACGAGATTCAGCTAAGTATACTTGCTATTTGTTTAATATTAATGAAATCAAAAATGAAATAACAAATCTAGCAGCACCTGAAAATAAAGCAGTAGTTGACTTTAATACTGGACTGCTACTCAGAAATGAGTTTGAAAAGAAAGTAAGTAAGAGTAAAAAAAGTGATATTGAATTCAATGCTATATCTTTTGGTTTGAAACATATTGATGAATATATTAAAAAGTTTGGTGCTGCATCCTTAGAAAATATTTATAAAAAGTTTGCGCACTATTTAATTGAAGATTTTATTGAGCTTCTCGATAGTAATGTTATTGAAATATATTATTTTAATACCAATAAATTTGTAATTTTAGTAGAAGAAGAATTTACTATTGATGTGAAAAACTCTTTAAGGAGTTTTATTCAAAGATACAGTTATTGGAGTGAAAGCCGTTCCAATAAACAAGATATGAGTATTGACTACTTAACATGCCCAATAGATAAAAAAGAAACTATAGCTAAAATATTTTCAAATATAGACAATAATTTATATATGCTAAAAATTTAAATTATTTACTCTCAAAGGCTCAGATATTCGTAACTGTTTTTGGTGCGAGTGGATATACATTTGTCCATGCTACCCCAACTCAATCAACCAAACACTTCATAGAGTCTCATGTTCAAGCTTTTACCTTTTACGGTGG
>JAYEJR010000124.1:0-1741 GCA_034660715.1 Campylobacterota bacterium
AAAGTTTATAACAGACGTGCATTAACTACTTACCTTGAAGACCTTTGTTCAAAACCTGGTATTCCTTATGAATTACATCTTTTAATTCTTGATATTGATGACTTTAAAGCGATTAATGACACACATGGTCATATTGCCGGGGATAAAATCTTAATATTTATCACAAATATTTTAAAAAAAACACTAAGAGATGGGGATAAGGTTTTTAGATATGGTGGAGAAGAATTTGTGATTATTTTAAACAGAACAACCCCTGAGAGCTGTTTTGAAATATCAACAAGAATCCTTAATATAATTCGCTCTAACCAATTAATATACAAAGGCAAATCAATAAATGTCACAATGAGTATAGGTGCAACTCAATATATAAAAGGTGATTCACCTGATAGTATTATTGCTAGAGCTGATAAAGCACTATATAAATCTAAAAAAAATGAAAAAGATCAAATGACTACACAGAAGGATAATGATGGAAATTAACTATTTTGACCTAGTAGCAGCAATAATAATTCTACTTTTAGGGCTTAAGGGAATTATTAATGGATTATTCAAAGAGGTATTTGGTCTTGTAGGGATTATTGGTGGTATCTTTGTTGCATCTCGTATTGGTGAGAATGTTGGAGAACAATTAAACAGTTTAATTTTTAATTTTTCTAGTCCAGCAGCAGTTAGCTTTTTAGGGTTTTTAACAACCCTCGCTGTTTTTTGGCTTTTAATGATTTTGATTGGTTATGCATTTAAAAAGTTAAGTGCCCTAAGTGGTCTTGGTCCTATTGATAAAATCCTAGGGTTTGTTTTTGGTGCTAGTAAATTTTTTCTAATAGCCGCTGTTATAGCACATGCTGCTTATAGTATAAAAGCTGTAAAATCGACTATTGACTCAACTATGAGTAATAGTGTTCTTTTTCCGATAATGGTAGAGACAGGTTCATTTATTATGAAAATGGATCCAGTAGGAATCAGTGAGGATATCAACTCAACTATAGATGAAAATGTCCAAAAACTTGAACAAAGCACTAAAAAACTTGCAGAAACATCAGCAATGGAAAAAATAGAAGAGATTAAACAGGAGCTAAAAGAAAAATAATATGCATAATGTAAATACAAACTTTAATGACAGAACAATCGAATATGAACAACTTCTGAATGACTTTAAACTTTTACTTAAAAAGAACAATCTAAAGTTTACTATCCAGAGAGAAGTTATTCTTGAAACTCTTTATAACTCTGATGAGCACTTAACACCTGAAGGACTTCATCACCTTATACAGGATAAGCAACCTGATCTTAAAACAGGGATTGCAACAGTTTATAGAACACTTGCTCTTCTTGAAGAATCAAATGTTGTAACATCCCTTTCATTTGGTGCACAGGGTAAAAAGTATGAACTTGGTGCAAAAGAGCACCATGATCATTTAATCTGTACAGAATGTGGAAAGATTACTGAGTTTGTTGATGAAGAGATAGAAAAACGCCAACATGCCATAACTGATAACTTAGGCTTTAAAATGAGTGATCACTCAATGCAAATATACGGTACTTGTTCAGAGTGCCAAACTAAATAACAACAATTACACCAAGGAAAACTATTGATTTTTGACAATAAATTTATTCAGCAAAGAATTGAAAAAGCGAAACTACTAAAAGAAGCTGGACATAATCCATACTCTAATGATTCTAAAAGAAACACTACAATAGAGAAGTACTTAAATGTTAACTCAGACATAGCTGAAAAAGAAGA
>JAYEJR010000125.1:0-4620 GCA_034660715.1 Campylobacterota bacterium
GAATACAAGAAGAGCAACACAGACTGTTGGTTTTTCAAACGGAATGTCAGTTGGAGTAGCTGGCGCATATGCAACACCAAGTATCGTAGCTGTTGCACCAGTTCAAAAAGCGAAAGTCTACTCAAAACTACCGTATACATTTACACAAACAACTGCTTCACAACCAAACTCATTTGTACTAGCTATAGGTATCAATAAGTATCAACAAAATCCTGATGTAGCTTATGCTGATAGATCAGCACTTGCATTTGCAGAATTAGCAAATAAAACTATGGGTGTACCAAAAGAAAATATCATTACTCTTACAAATGAGCAAGCAACATCTGGTCAACTAAAAGCAAAAGTAGAACTCATCAAAGAGCTCTCTGACAACAGAGGGAACCTATATATCTATTTTGCTGGACATGGTGTTCCAGGGAAAGATGGTGCTACATATATACTCCCTTATGATATGAGTGCAGACTTTATTCATTTAGAGCCAAACCTTAGACTTGATAAAATCTATGCAAAACTAGCCAAAATCGAAGTGAAAAAAGTATTTGTAGTTATGGACACTTGTTTTAGTGGTAAAGATGATGAAGGTAGCCTTCTCTACAAAGGGGTTGCTCCAGTTTTAAAAACTAACAAAGTTAAAGTAGACAAGAGAAAAATAACTGTCTTAACAGCTGGAAAATCAACAGATTTTGCAAACGATTTTGAATCTAAACAGCAAAGAATGTTTACTTACTATCTAATTGATGAACTTTCAAAAGGTAAAAAAGATGTTGCAGCTATTTATCCAGATGTTCAGTCTCGTGTTAAACGCTCATCTCTAATGAAAGGCTTAGGCTATAAACAGATTCCACAAATGTATGGAAACACTTCTCAAAAGTTATACTAAATGCAGAAATTATTTCTTCTTTTAACTCTACCAATTATAGCTTTTGCATCTCCTTCTTGGATGTTCAAAGTCGAACATGAAAAAACTGCCATAATTGGTTATGGAGTTGGTGTTTCACTTGCTAAAGCTAAACAGAGTGCCCTAAACGATATAACGAACTACATATCAGTTAAAGTACAGTCTAATGTTAAGATGTCTTCTAGTGATGTTAATGGCAAAGCTAGTAGTAACTCTTCATCAAACCTTCAAACAAGCTCTAAAGCACAACTCAGCGGAGTTGAATACATCAAAATAGCACAAGAGGGTAACCTCTGGTATGTTGCAGCAAAATATGACAATGCTCCTCTTGAAGTAAAGCTTGAAAGACTTATAGGTCAAGCCACTGCAGATGAAGTACAAAATGCTTATCTTAAAAACACTCCTCTTATTCAGGCTCTAAATGATGAGATGAAATATACTCTAGATTATGATTTAATCAGAAAAGATAATCTTTGGCAGATTAAATACGACAACTATATAGTACCAGTAGGTCAAAAAGACTTCTATAGACTCTTTTCAATCCAAAATAGTGATGAAGTCTATCTTGCTGCTAATCAAGAAGTCTATAAACAGAATGATGAGATGTACTTTAACATCCAGCACAAAAATCCTGGGTTTATTTCAGTACTCTATGTAGAGCACAATGGTAAAGTAGGAGTACTTCTTGAAAATAAAATATCTAGAGGTAATTTCAGATACCCTGCATCAAACAGCAAAGACATTTTTAAAGTCTCAAATCCATACAAGAAAACAATTTACGAACTCTATATCGCTATCTATTCGACAGAGAGTTTAGATCTACAACAGTTTGAAAATGTGGGGGAGACTCATCTAGATGAGAGTAACTATAACTTTCATAAACTTATAAACTATCTAGGGAAACATAGTTTCTCTACATATGCTATAAAGATAAAGTAAGGGCATCTATAAAGCCCTTAACTCAGCATAAGAGAAGGGTTTTAAGAGGTGTGCCCTTAAGAGAGAACTATCGTAAGTGATCCTTTAGAACAAAGGATCTCTTTTTCATAAACCTCAAAATCAATTAGAGTCATATTTTCTAATGAATGCTTTTGAGTCACTTCTACTTCTAAACTCTTTGTCTCTGGTCTACTCAGAAGTTTAACATTTTTCATGCTAGCAAGATAACCACCACTCTGAGATCCATCACTAAATGCTGCTGTACTTTGAGCAGAAGCTTCAATCAGCATAGATAAACTTGGAACCTCTTCAAATTCAATCAATACTCTCGCAGTAGAATCTTTGCGAGAGAGTATTTTTTTTGCAAATAGTATAGGAGATTGATGTGGCAGATTTAACTCTGACATTTATACTATTTTTGTTCGTTTATATAAGTAGTCAACGATGTAGCATTTGCAAAAATATCTTCCGCTTCAGCCATATTAGTAATCTTAACGCCAAACTCTTTTTCTATAACTAAAGTAAGTTCAATTGCATCAACAGAATCAAGTCCTAACCCATCATCACCAAAAAGTGCCATATCGTCTTCTATTTCGTCTGTAGTTATATCTTCTAGGTTTAAACCTTCGATTATTTTACTCTTTAAATCTTGTGTTGTTATCATGATAAGTCCATTTTTGTTTTAATTAGAGTATTATAATTCACTTTAGGTAAAAGTATCCAAAAATAGAATTTTTTTGCTATAATTTATGAATTATATATCATTTCTCTCAGCAAAAAAGGTTCAATATGTTTTCATCAGTGAAATCAAAAGTAATTTTCGCCATTTTATCTCTAAGTATACTTGGAGTAGTAGGTATATCATACTACCTATCTTCTACACTTCAAGAACTCTCCAATACAACAAGTAAAAAATCACTTAATATGCTTAGTCAATCCATCTTTCAAACAATGACTACAAGTATGATGTTAGGTGATCCAGCAGTTGTTGAACAAGCTTATCGCAATGCAAAAGAGATTGAAGGAATAGAAAGCCTCCATATCGCAAAATCTAAAGCAGTAATGGAAATTTATGCTCCTGATTCAAAATATACAGATGATCCACTGCTTCTTGATGTACTACAAAACAAGACTACTAAACTAATCGAAACAGATGAAAATTCTCATCATACAATTAGAATGGTAAGACCGATGATCGCTGAAGATAGATGTCTGGCTTGTCACTACAACATAGAAGCAGGTTATACACTTGGTGCAATGGACTTAGTTATTTCATTAGATAAAAATGATAAAGATATAAATGAAACTAACCTTACTCTGATCATCACTTTGGTTGTGACAGTAATACTCTTTATACTCATATCAAACCTCTTCTTTGTAAAAGAGATTTTCACACCTCTATCAGTACTTAAAAATAAAATTGCAGCCCTTGTGAGTGGAGATAAAGATTTAACTAAAAGACTTGCACATAAAGAAGGTAATGAGTTTGGAGATGCCGCGAATGAAGTAAATAACTTTATTTCAACCATACAAGAGACTATAAATATTGTTAAAACCTTAGGCCATGAAAACTCTCAGATTGCTTCTGAGATAGAAAAAGCATCACATGTTATCCGTAAAAGTACTCAACAAGAACAAGCTATTGTGACTTCTACTAACTCAAAAAGTGCAGATACTCAAACTCTTCTTCAAAATTCAATAGAAGCTGTTGGCACAACACAAGAAAATATAGAAGAAGCAACAAAAGAACTCGGTACCGCTAAAGAGACATTAGTATCACTAAGCCAAGAGGTTAACTCATTTGTAGAGATTGAAACTGAACTCTCAGCAGAGCTTTCTGGTCTCAAAGATGATGCAAGTCAGGTTAAAGATGTATTAAACATCATAAAAGATATAGCTGAACAGACAAACCTACTTGCATTAAATGCTGCGATAGAAGCGGCTCGTGCCGGTGAGCATGGTCGTGGTTTTGCCGTAGTTGCTGATGAAGTTCGTAAACTTGCAGAGAGAACACAAAAATCTTTAACTGAGATAGATATGAGCGTTAGTACTATAGTTCAGTCTATAAATGATGTCAGCGATAAAATGAATGAGAATGCTAAAAATATTGAAAACTTAACAAGTATCTCAGATGATGTAGAGTCAAAAATATCTATTACTTCTGATGCTATGGAAGCATCAAATAGAGTGGCTATAGAATCAAAAAACAACAGTTTAACAATGTCAAAAAATATAACAGAGATTATTGAAAATATCGAAAATATTGATGCCTTATCTGGGGCTAATGAGGCGAGTGCTATAAGTATAGTGAGTGATCTACAGCGTCTTGTTAAAGTTGCTTCGTCACTACAAGATACTATAGATGAATTTAAGAGTTAGAAGTAAGAAAACTTACTTCTAAAACACTGACTTCATAAGTTTTTCTTTATCCACAGAGTCCATTGCTTTATCTGTGTCCACACTCTCTTTTACATCTTTCATCTCAATATCTCCACCTTTTGAAGCTGCAGCCATTGCTTTTTCTTTATCTACTGAGTCCATCGCTTTTGAATCATCTACAGAGTCTGCAACAGCTCCCATATCAAATGCAAATGCGAAACTAGAGAGTGTGATTAGTGCTAATAAAGTTTTTTTCATATTATTTCCTTAAATTTTTGTGGCATTATAGCATCAAAATATAACTGCTATCTATGTGACCTTCTGCGGCCACCACCACCATGTGTATAGTTTTTCTTAAAACAGGACTGACAGATCGCATATTTTGTGTTTAATGGTAAAGGTGC
>JAYEJR010000125.1:4720-8779 GCA_034660715.1 Campylobacterota bacterium
TTAAAGGGAATTGTTATTGTTTTTGCCTCTTTATAAAAGTTCTTTTTTACTATCTTAAGGCTCTCATCATTAAGTGCTCCAACATGTCCCTCTTCACTAAGTCCATATCGTCCAGCACGACCAGATATCTGGTGTACTTCTGATGGTAATAAATTTCGTTGAGATATACCATCAAACTTTTCTGCTTTTGAAAAAAGTATAGTTTTTATAGGAAGATTCATTCCCATAGCTATAGCATCTGTTGCTATTAGTACTTCAGTCTCACCCTCACGAAAACGCCGTGCTTCTTCTCGTCTCACCTCAGGTGAAAGATTTCCATAAACTACACTTACCTTAAAGGATTTGGAGTAGTTTTGCTTCAGACGAAGGACATCCTTTCTACTAAAAGCTATGATAGCTGTACCAGGTTCAACCTCTGATACCTCTGTTGGTCTCTCTAAAAGTGTTAGTGGATTTTTTCTCTCAAACTCTATGATCTCTAACTCTTCTCCAAGGTACTCAGCTAAAGCTATAACAGCTTCTTTAGAGTTAGATGAGCCAGTCATGATAATCTCTTTTGCAGGTGCACCAATGATGGCATTTGCCCATGCCCAGCCACGATCTCTATCATCTATCATCTGAACTTCATCGATGACACATACATCAACATCTACTTCATAGTTCATCATCTCTATCGTTGAACTTATATGTGTAGCTTCATCATCAAGGATTTGCTCCTCTCCTGTGATAAGAGAACTCTCTATACCTTTCTCTTTTAAGCCCTCATAGCCTTCAAGTGCTAGTAAACGCAGAGGTGCAAGATAGTAGCCTGTGTCTGCCTCTTCTAATCTCTTCATTGCTGTGTATGTCTTACCACTGTTTGTAGGACCAATATGAAGAGTCAGTTTACGTCTCATCTCTCTCGCCATTGGAAAAAGGTTTTTAAAGTCACGGATAGTACGAGCTAGAAGTTCTTGTCTCTGTTTTTTGATGAGTTGTTCAGAGATAGAATGGATAAACCTTCTACTAACTTTTCGGTTTATTTTTGGAGTTATATTTAAGGAGTGTGGCATTAAATCTAGTAAAAACTCATAAACCTTTAGGTGTAACTCTTCATCACTTAAATGCAGAAGTGTTGCATACTTTCCACACTCTGATACCAAAGCTTCCAAAGAGAGCAAAAACTCCTCTTCATGTTCAGCTTTTGCTTCTTTGAGAAGCTCATTGAAGTTAAACCTTCTTGAGTTCCATATCTCCTCTAAGAGACCATCTAGTTCTATATGTAACTCTAAGTTATACTCTAATTTACTTTGCGAAAAAGGAAGAGTCACGGACTCCTCTACTTTTAAGAAAAGCTCTCTTTCATGTAGTTCCATAAGAGTAAAGTCTATCTTTTTTTGTACTATTTCTTTAAGGATTTTGTATCCTATAAGGGGATAATGTACTTTAGATTTTGGAGGTGAGGCTCTAAATGCTGTAACTATCTGCTCTGTTGTTAAGTAAGAGTGTGGTGACTTCAAAGAGGCGATAAAGTTATCTATATTTTCTTGTTTTTTGGCTACTATACTTAACTTATCAGAAGCTATTTTTTCAACTATCTCTTCAAAACTACTGTTATCAAAAAATTCAAATTCATAAGTTTTTGTATTAAGAGTCAGTATCTTATGAAATGTCTGTCCATAAACTTCATACTTTAAAGAGGCATTAAACTCAAAAGAGTCATCTATGTCAAAGTTTCCCTCTAGCTCTTTTTCTAAGCTCTCGCGTTTAGCTTCATAACGGATGTGACGAAGTTTAGACTCCATCTTCTCTATAGTTATTTTTTTGCTTCTTATAGTTGAAAAAGCATCATAAAGGGCAACTGCCTCTTGGGGAGATGCATCTAGCTCATGGAGTAGCATCTCTATTTTATCGTCTCGATCATAAGAGGGTAACTCTTTTTTCTCCCCTACATATATTTCATTGTTATTTTCAAAAAAATGAAGAATATCTTGACGCATTTCACTTTGTGCTTCACTCCAAATCATTCTTAGAGTTTTTATCATCAACTTTTTGTTATGCTCAATATCATAAATACCAAGTGCTCCAAAAAGCTCACTGAGAGTCTGGGAGCTAACTCTCTCGATACCAACATCAAAAGGAGCATCATCAAAATAGATGCGTATTCTTTGGTTTATTTTAGAATTTTTTTTATTTTTTTTTGCCATTAGAAATTATATCCAGCTACAAGTAAATTACCTATGTGTTATATGTAAAGTGGCTATAAGTTCACCTTTTTTCTCTTCTATCTTTACTTCAGAATCTATTGGTGCTTTTCTCTGTCCCATCACACCTACTAAGTCGTTTAAAACCATGGCATAGTTTTTAAACATCGGAACACTTACTTCTTCTATCTTACCTTCAGCTATCTCATCACCTAATGCAGATAAAGATGCTTTATAGACACAATCATTAGCCACATATTGAAAAAAATACTCCTTCATAAGGGAAATATTTCCAAGCCATGCTGTCTTTTCATCTTCATTTAAAGCATCATTCTCATGGACTCTTTGTCTTAATTCATCAACAAAAGAGCTCGCTTTATTTTCACGTGCTGTAAAATCATTTTCTATACTTGATATATGTTTTTTAAGTAATTTTGATAACTCTGAAGATGATAATTCTTTCTCTTTTGTATTATAGAGATGCTGTGTTGTTTCTGTTGCCCCATAACTCAAAGCTTCTAACAGCTCGGCTGTAGCTTGCAGATAAGTATACTTATCTGGTCTAGTGTGATCAAAGCTCACTCCATGCTTAGAAACCTTTGGTAAATCGCCTACATATTTTAATTCCACATTAAACCCCTTATTGTTACTATCTGATTAATTATAACAACATTAAAGTTAATATATAATGTCGTATGATTTATCCTGACGAATGGACTCAAAAAGAGTTTTTAGAAAATAGACACGATTTAAAGAAAGAGGGTATAGAAGTTCTACTTATAGACACTATTCTCTCTCCTATCGAAAAAGCTGATACAACTGTTTACAATCCTCATGAACTTAAAAACTATCCTGATGGTAGTGTTTTTGTCTTTTACTGCGACTCAGGTAAAGCTACACTAGATAGACTAAGTGAATATAAAAAGAGATTCCCTAATATGAACTGTATCTCACTTAAAGGCGGTCGCGGCTACTGGCGTAAAAATATGATGATTATCAATAATGAAGATTTAAATGTATAGTAAACATGATAAGCTTTTAAGTGAATTCAAACTCTGTATCGATGAAAAACGATACTATGATGCACATGAAGCACTAGAGGAAATCTGGTATCCAAGACGTTTTGAAAAAAGCGATGAGATGCTCCTTCTAAAAGGTTTTATAAATGCTGCTGTATCTTTTGAGCTCATTAAACGCCAACGTCAAAAACCGAGTCAAACAGCATGGCTAACTTACCTAAAGTATAGACCTCTACTCTATAAAATCTCTTCACCGTACTTAAACGAATATCATCAGCTTTCAAGACATATAGAAAATATAAAACATACAAAAACAATTTAGCTCACCATATCCTCACTAAAACTAGCTATAATCACACAAAATAAACTAGGATCTACACAATGAACACAACGGAAATCTCTATAGAGTCAACAAACGAAGCTGTATCAAAATACACAGATATGGCTATAACTTATGCAAGTGAATATGGCTTAAAAATAGTAGCTGCTATTCTTATATTTATTATTGGTAAATGGGCAGTTAGAAAAATAACAGCTATTACAAAAGCTTTAATGGAAAAAGCAGAAATAGACAAGACTTTAGTAGAGTTTGCTGAGAGCTTAATCTACTTCGTACTTCTATTGATGGTAATCCTTGCATCTTTAAATGCTTTAGGAATCGATACAACATCTTTCTTAGCAGTATTTGGTGCGGCTTCTTTAGCTATAGGTCTTGCACTTCAAGGATCGCTTGCAAATGTTGGAGCAGCAGTTCTTATTATTATATTCCGTCCATTTAAAGTGGGTGATTTTGTAGAAGCTGGTGGAGCTACTGGTACAGTTGAAGATGTAAACCTTTTCTCAACTATCATTGCACC
>JAYEJR010000126.1:0-8552 GCA_034660715.1 Campylobacterota bacterium
ACCATGCATAGAACCTTCCCAAGTGTCATAAAGCTCATTATGACAGTTTTGACATTTGTTCTCCGCGCTATCAAAAAGCGTGTTTCCATACCCTGTGCCTGTGTGGTACTCGGCTTTTGCGGCACTTAGTGGAGCTTTTCTCGTTTCCCCTTTATAGTCGATGTAGTTGATTGTGTCGCCAATAACTACTTGTGTTCCAAGCTTAGAAGTAGTGCTTGACGCTAGCTCTGTTTCAATGGTTTCAGCTACATGCTCTTGTGCTTGCGTAGTAGTTACTGTTTGTGTCTGAGTAAGACCAGCATCCGCTAGTTTCTCTTCAAGAAGAGCTATGTCGCTAAGTTTGTCATCGCTTGCATTTAGCTCAAGCGTCGTCTTCGTTCCCAACCACTCTTTTACTGCCATTTTTGCAGCTGGAGTAATTGTAATACCATTTGTAGCATCACCATCTTCATCAATTGACTGAAGAAGTGTAATAACTGCATCATCATTTTCTATAATTTTTTGTCCATCTTTAACATCTGAAAGTGTTCTTAGAACTAAATCCCCAATTTTGATTGTTACAGTTTCATCACTTTCACATTGAAATGAACCGTCTGCACCTGTTTCCCCTGTATTTCCATTTGAAGTTGTATAGTCTACTCCTCCAACTGCAGAGTCTAAGTAATAACCTGTAACTGAAGTGTCACCTGTTACATCATCGCTACTACATCCGCTAAAACTACTAAATAGTAGTGCAGCTAAGGCAATTGAGCCTAATGTGTTAATATGCTTCATATTTTTCCCCTTTTATAAGTTAATAGAATAATATCTACTACTCACAGTGTAGTAGATAATTATGAAAAAATTATGAAAAAGTGCTTATTTAGTATTTTAATTGGATAGTTTTGAGGGCAGTGTTTATATTTTTGATCTGAGTGTTCTTGTTTCTACACCATAGTGGTGCTAATAGGGAGTCATCATCTATACCTGCTGTTACTCTTTGAACATGAACATTTGCGGGTTTCATCTGTATAGATTTTACAAGAGTATCAAGGTAGAGTTCTTCTGTTATAGGAGTGAACTCTCCACGGTTAAACTCATTTGCAAGAGCTGTGCGTTTAACTACATATAGAGGATGGTACTTGACAGAGTCTATGCCCCATTCATATGCTTGTTTTGAGGTTTCAAGCATCATCTCTTGAGTCTCATCTGGAAGACCAAAGATAAGATGCCCACATACATGTAAACCAGCTTCTTTTGACTTGATAATCCACTCTTTTACATTATCGCTATCATGACCACGGTTGATACGTTCTAATGTTTCATCGTAAACTGATTGGATTCCAAACTCTATCCATATCTCTTTTGTTTTGTTTAACTCTGAGAGATACTCTAGTGTCTCATCTGTGATACTGTCAGAACGTGTCCCTATACTTAGTCCTACTACATTATCAAATGAGAGAGCTTTTTCATAAAGGGCTTTGAGTGTATCAAAAGGGGCATAGGTATTTGTAAAAGATTGGAAGTAAACAAGAAATTTTTGGGCACCATACTCTTTGGCTTGGCGTTTAGAGATTGCATCAAATTGTTGTTCAAGTTGAAGAAGCTGTTTTTCTAAAAATGGGTTTTCAACAGAATCTAGGTTTAGGTGGAAACCTTTTAGCTCACGAACTTCATCAGTAGAAGCTGAAAAGGAATCGTTTTCACAAAAAGTACATCCACCTTTAGCAACTGTACCGTCTATATTTGGGCAAGTAAAACCAGATATATTAATACCTACTTTATAGATCTTACATCCAAACTTGTCTTTTAGATAACTTCCATAAGTGTATATTTGTTCCATTAAACTATATACTTTCCTGTAAAACAGGCAGTACAGTATGAGTCGCTCTCATCTGCATTTACACTTCTAAGAAGAGCTGCTTCATCAAGATATGCTAGTGAATCTGCTTCTATATAGTCGCATATCTCCCCAGTTGACATATTTGCCGCGATAAGTTTGTCTTTACTAGGAGTGTCAACGCCATAGAAACATGGGTCAGTTGTAGGAGGAGAAGATACTCTCATATGAACTTCACTCGCACCCGCTTCTTTGAGCATTCTGATGATACGTCTTGACGTAGTTCCACGAACGATAGAGTCATCAACAACAACAACTCGTTTACCTTTGATAACATCAATCATAGGTGAGAGTTTCATTTTAACTTTTAAGTCACGCATTTCTTGTGTTGGTTCGATGAAAGTACGACCTATATAGTGGTTACGCATGATACCCATCTCATAAGGGATACCACTCTCTTGAGCATATCCTATAGCAGATGGAACGCCACCATCTGGAACAGGGATAACAACATCAGCTTCTACAGGCTGCATTTTAGCTAACTCTTTACCCATGTCTTTTCTTGTTTGATACACAGACTGACCAAATACTGACGAATCTGGACGTGCAAAGTATACATACTCAAAGATACAGTGTTTAGGAGTTGGCTCATAAACTTTGATACTCTTAGGAGCTTTGTCTTTTTCAAATATAAGAAGTTCACCAGGTTCAACATCACGAACAAACTCTGCACTTACAAGATCAAATGCACAAGTCTCACTTGCTACTATGTATCCACCATTTGGAAGACGACCAAGACTTAAAGGTCTAAAACCAAAACGGTCACGCATAGCAAACATCTTTGTTCTACTTAAAAATACAAGTGAAAAGGCACCTTCTATTTTTTGAACAGCATCTACGATTCTATCTGTAAGATGATCTTTCTCACTCTTAGCAATAAGATGAATAAGGTTTTCAGTATCCATAAAAGTTTGAAAAATCGCACCTTTTTTGATGAGCCCAGCTCTAACTTCCTCAGCATTTGTAAGGTTACCATTGTGAACAATAGCAAGTTCACCAAGGTCATATCTAGCAAATACTGGCTGTGCATCAAGGATAGAATCATCGCCAGCAGTAGAGTAACGAGTATGTCCTACAGCAGATGAACCACTTAAAGTAGCTAGTTTTTCTTCATTAAAAACACGCATTACAAGACCACGGTCTTTAATAGTGTGTAGTTTTTTCCCATCTGAAGAACTTATTCCAGCAGCTTCTTGACCACGGTGTTGAAGAGAGTGTAGAGAGAAGTAAGCTAACTTTGAAGCCTCTTGAGATCCAAAAATTCCAACAACAGCACACTTTTCATTTATATTTTCGCGCAAAACATATCCTTGTAAATATAGTAAAATATTGATGCAATTATACTAAAAGTACCTATAAATAAAATGAAGTGTATGAAAATTAATGTATATATTTAATATTTAAGTTGGAACTATATTTGCTTGAAACAATAAAACTATCCCTATAAAGGTAGGATATATGGACATTGTATTACGTAACAATCTCATTCTTATCACGACAGGATTTGAGACTTTAAATACTCCGTGGATGAAAGAGTTTCTAAATCATCACACTAGAGGTATGCTCTTTTTACCTAAGGCAGTACTAGTCTTTCGAAATGAAACGCTAACAGAAGTAAGAGAAGAGTTTTTACAGCAACTAAGTGAACACCATGCTAGAACACATGACTTTAATCATGAGTTTTTTTTAAGAAGTATGTTAAAGTTTGGTACTCAACCTATCAAGATAGAACTTGAAAAACTTCAAGACCCTGAAGTAATTGCTGTGAATCTTTATGCTTATGATAAAGATACTGTACTTGTCTCTTTGAAGAGACCTAACTCATGGGTACTCAACTATATGCGTTCACAGCTTGAAGTTTATGTAGAGAGGGGAACTGATCTTTCTCTTGTTATAGATGTATCTGACTTTAAGGCAAAGTCTAGACTAGAGAGGGCACTTAACAAACGCCATATACTTCATTATGAGATACAGTATACATATGACAATCATTTTATGTCCAAGCTCTATTCTGATTTTGCAAACTTTAGTTTTGGTGATTTGTGTGCTAAAGAGAATGATGAAAATACTCTTTTCTATACAGTTCTAGAATGTCCAGTAGGTGCAAGTCAAGATGCCCTTAAAAGGTCATATAAAAAACTTACTAAAGTGTATCATCCTGATAAGATTATTCATGAAGCTCCTCATATGGTAGAACACTATACTCAGAAGTTTCAACTACTTCAAGAAGCATATACAGCTCTAAGAGTTGTTAGTTAATAAAGTTTTCTATTAGTTCTTCTTTGGAGTGGCGTTTAAGAAGTGCTTCAAAATCTTCACAACTATATAGAGCTAGAGAACTACCCTCCATCTGTTTGAGTTCTTTAGAAAACCCGCGTTTAGAAAAGAGAACTATTTGACTTGGTTCTATCTCGAGTTTTTCGCACTTTTCATTTAGCTTATGTAACTCTTTTTTATTGACTTTGTGATTTGTCCATTTACATTCACTCACATAAATCTTTTCATCTTCTGTGATAGTTAAAATGTCTATTTCAATATTTGCATCCCAATAACTTCCTGAACTTATTATTTGAGATTCTCTCAGGTTATAATTAAGAAGAACTTCACTTAACTCTTCAAAAATGAGGCTAGTGTAACTATTTATATGTTCTTCTATATTTGTCAGTACTTGTGTGTAGTCTCCATTTTTTATATTTCTTATTTGTGGTGCTATAAAGTAAAACCAGAAACGAACAAAAGGATGAGTAAAGAGTACTTTATGGGATATTCGATGTCTTGCTTCTCGGCGTTTAAGTTTTGCGTTTGGATTTTTATCACGGGGATGGCGTTCACGAGAGTACTCCATCTGAATGAGTCCTGCCTCTTGTAAGAAGTTGAGTGCTCCTCCTCCGTTTCCATTGTTTAGTCCTGCTCTTTTAAAAGCGGAAAATATTCTTCTATCTCCAACAGCTAGAGCTTGGAGTAGTCGTTTGTTATTTGCTTCATTAAGCGTAAGCTGTTCTATTTTTGTATTTAAGAGTTCAAAGTTTTCTAAGATGAGAGTTTCAACAAGTTCAGGTATGGACTTTGAAGTATCTACATCCCAACCAAGACCACCAAAAACAGAAAAGTAAGAGATCTGCATTTCCATATCATCTGGATAGTTACGAAAATAAAAAGAGCGGAATTGTTCGAGTAGTTTAGAGTTTGTCATAAAATTATTGTAACATATTTTTATTATAATTCGCTTCCCCATTTAAGTGTATCTATTCCATATCTTTCTCGTAAAAGTTGGGTTGATTTTGTTAAGTTTTGCATCTTTTGTTCATCATAGAAGCCTATTAGTGAGAGCTCTTTTTTTGAGTCTCTTGTAAAAGAGGAACAGTTTATACTGAGTCTTATCACTCTGAGTCTTTTTTGAGTGTCTGCTTCGTTAAAGAGCTGGACACAGAGCGAGTCAAATTTTTTTTCAGTAAATACTTCAGACAAGGAGATGTTCTTATGGGACTTTTGATTCATCTCGTAAGCGATGCTGAGATGAAAAACAGTTGGAATAACATTTAGCTTGAGTATTGCATAGCTAAGGTGGCGTGCAAGTACATGTACACGGCGTTTAAGCTCAACTCTATCAAAAAGAGGATCTATAGTTCTACTAATCCCTATCGATTTTCTTTTGTGAGTAGTTTTTATATCTGCATCAATCTCTCCATTTACCCGTTTATAAAGGTCCGTTGCATAAGGACCCCATGACTCTACTGTCCCTCTTCGTTTACGGAGTTCACCGAGTGTATGGATATGGACACCACTGAGTTTGGTTTTCATACTTTTACCTATACCCGCAAAGTTACCAACTTTTATGGGATCGACAAATGTATCAAAGTTATGTTTAGTGATAGTTTTACAGCCAAAAGGTTTAGCATAAGTTGTCGCAAGCTTTGCGATGTATCGTGTATCGGCAGCTCCTATAGATACTGGGAGTTTTATAACTTTTTGTATCTCATGGCGAAGCCTATCTATAAACTCTGGAATGTCTTTATCCTCAATCCAGCCGGATAGATCACCATAAAACTCATCTATACTCGCTTGTTCAACAAGTGGAATCTTAGTGCATAAGAACTCATGAAGTTGATGCGAGAGTTGTTGATAATGCGACATATTTGGTGCTTTGATGATTAGGGCAGGACAAAGTCTAAGAGCCTCTTTGATAGTCATAGCTGTTTTAATGCCATAAGCTCTTGCCTCATAAGAGGAGGTAGTGAGTATCCCTCGGACCCTTCCATCGGCATCTTTAAAACCATCTAAGTCATCGTCTATTTCTTCGTAAGCTTTATAAAAAGTAGGCACAAAACTTCCACTATTCTCAAAGTTAACAATCTGTTTTTTTGCATCTTTGTTAAATATCTTAGTATCACTACGTCCACCAATAGCCACGGGGAGATGTTCTAGTTCTGGATGTAGTATACGAGTAGCACTTACAAAGAAGCAGTCTATATCTATATGGATTTTCATATTACTTCCTAAAGTGCTACTATTTTTCCTCTATTTTATAGAAAATATATTAAGAAATCTAATTACATGGCATTTTGACATGCTTTAGTCTATTTAGGAGACTAGTGTGTAATATTGATACATATTGCTTTGTATTAGAGGGACTTTAATACTAAAAGTGTGTAAATTTCATTTAAACGAATATTAAACTGGCTCTAAAAACAGATATTTGTAGCTATATTTTGTGAAATACACTATAATTTCCCATATTTATTTTGTAGCTTCTATAAAATACATTCTTAAACTTTACTAAGGAAATAAAATGATTCAAGATAACAAAATCGTAGACATCGCAATTATTGGAGCTGGACCTGGTGGTATGGCTGCAGCTATTGAAGCAAAACAAGCTGGTATTGAGAATATTGTTGTAATTGACAAAGCACCTCACCATAATGATATGATTCATAAGTTTTACAAAAAAGGTAAACGTGTTGATAAAGACTGGATGGGAATCAAGTTTGAGTTTACTGGTAACGTAACTTTTGAAGAGTGTTCAAAAGAAGAGTATATTGAGCAGATGGATGTGAAGTTAAAAGAGGCTGGCGTTCTTGATCACTTCGAGTATAACCACGAAATCGTAAGAGTTGAAAAAGGTGAAGATGGTCTTTTCTCAATTGTTTATGCAACTGATGGCGTTAAAGAAGGTATGGAGAGCATGAAAGCGAAAAATGTAATCCTTTCAGTTGGTCGTATGGGTAAACCAAACAAACCAAGATATAAGTTCCCTAAAGAGTTAAAACAAGTTCTTAACTTCAACCTTTCAAAAGTTCAAGATGGTGAGCACGTAATGGTAGTTGGTGGTGGTGATACTGCTGGTGAGTACGCATACGGTCTAATCGAACTAGAAGATATGGGAGACTGTGTTGTAACGCTTAACTACCGTAAAGCTGACATCACGCGTATGAATCCTATAAACACTGAAATGTGTAACAAGTACCTTGATAACGGTAAGATGATCAACAAAATGGGTGTTGATATCGAAAGCGTTGAAGAGGGAACTGAAAGAGCAATCAAAGTAAACTTTACTGATGGTTCAACTGGTGAGTACGATAGAGCAGTTTACGCTCTTGGTGGTACAACGCCAAAAGATATCCTTGTAAACTCTGGTGTTAAAACTGGTGAGTGGGATGTTCCTGTTTACGATGAAGCAACATTTCAAACAAATGTTGAAGGTCTTTACACTATCGGTGATGTTGTAACTGATCAAGGTTCTATCGCATTAGCGTTTAACCATGCAAGTGATGCAGTAAAAAGTATCGTTTCTAACCTTAAATAATTACTTCTATACATACTATGCACTTATGCATAGTATGATATGTCTTTTTTACCCTCTATAACTTTTATTTCAACCACTCTTTTAAAGCATCTTTTATTTTTTTAGAATTTTCAATCTCTTTTTTTAGTTCTACATTTTCTACACAAAGTTCTAAAGTTTTTCTCATCGGTTTGCTAACGATTCCAGAAGAGAGTGCTTCAACTACTTCTGTAGTTTCATAACCGATAAGCTCACTTAACTCTTTGTAAGTTACTCCAAGCTGAGAAGAGACTTGTGCGATAAAGTTAGGACCCTGTGGCGAATGGCTCTGAGTAGGTTGCGGAGTTTGAACTTCTTTAGCTGGTTCTGTTTTGATATCTTTTGTAGACACAGGTGTTTTAGGCACTTCTACTTGTTCAAGTTCAGCAGCTTCAAAAACAACATTTACAAGTCTTGGCTCAAGTTCAGCGACCCTAGCATTTAACATATACTCTGGAAAAGCTGTACCTTGTGCGACTGTAACTATTATTTTATAAACACCATATACATTATCACTCTTAACTTTGATGATTTGAGAAAGAGAAGGTGTCTTAAAAAATGCAGATGTGTCAGAAAGAACATCATTTATCGCTTCTTCGGCTTGTGCTACTGTTAGAAAAGTACCTTTTATTATTCTTACTTCATAAGGTATTTTGTCAAATATTTTTAAATTTTCTTGCATGATTTTCCTTTAATATTTCGACATTATATCTTGAAGAGATTATAAATGAAAATAAAATTAATATTCTTTTACTATAATTCGATAAATAAAAGGAAGTAGCTGTGGCAAAGATAAAATTTATAGTACCTATACTACTTATACTCTTTAGTGGATGCAGCATTAAAGAGTAT